>DASRBR010000269.1:0-5234 GCA_035653495.1 Verrucomicrobiia bacterium | reverse complement strand
TCGCCCGATGACATTCCGGGATTTTTGTCCGCCGCAATGGAACCCGATGCCGATTTGATCGTCGGAAACCGGTTTGAAAATCCTGCGGGCATGCCGTGGTTGCGCCGCCATGTGAACCAGTGGATGAGCCGGCGGCTTTCGCGCGCGGCGGGAGTTCCGCTGCCCGATTCGCAATGCGGATTTCGCATGATGCGGCTTGGCGCGTGGCTGCGATTGACGATGCATGCGAACCATTTCGAGATTGAATCCGAAGTGTTGCTGCGTTTCGTGATGGGCGGATACAACGTCCGGTTCATCCCGGTGCAGACGATTTATGGCGGCGAGCGCAGCAAGATAAACCCGATTTGGGACACCTGGCGCTGGTATCATTGGTGGCTGCGCATGCGCGAACTGACCGACACCGCGCGCGAAGTGAAGGAGGCCGCCGCGCCCATTTTGCCCGCTGCGCCAATCGCGGCGAAGGAAAAGATTTGATTTGGAACGCGATCCTGATTTCTTGATTTCCTAATTAATCCAAATCGAACTTTCTTCTTGCGCCGTTCCTTGTTTCAAAAACATTCTTTAGGCATTACGCAAACAAACAACCAAAACGCTGTGAACGCAGTTTGGCCCGGACGGGCGCGAAAAATTCTTTCATGGCTCTTTTCCATTTTGCTGGCCATGGCGGTCATCGGCTGCATGACGCGCGGGTTGATCTACGTTTCCAATCGCAGTCCTGGGCCGGCGGGATTCGCGCGCGGGATGGTGCATGGCGCATTGATGCCATGCGCGCTGCCAAATCTGCTCGTGGGAAATGACGTGACCATCTACGCGCCCGTCAACACCGGCCGCACCTACAAGCTCGGCTACACCGTCGGCGTGAACGCCTGCGGCGCGATTTTCTTCGGCTTCTTTTTCTGGCGCATCAATCGCTGGCGAAAAAAAGTAAAGGCTGCGCTGACGCCGCGAGAATAGAGGATGCAACGGGAGGGGCTGCGCAACGTGTCCGCGCTCCTCTGCAAGGCGGCAGATGACTCCAAAAAACTTGCTTTTCAGCTTCGTACCACGTTAGAATGCCACTGGGTTTGACAGGCAACATGAGGATTCTGGTTCCATTATGTGCAACACTGATTTCCGTGCAGTTGAATAATCCATTATGAAATCGGCGATTTTTGGTCTCGTCGCGAAGTTGTTTTTCGTTCTCGCCATCATTGATGGGTTTCTTCCTCGTTCTGGCTATATTGGCTTCTTTCTTGGAACCTCAACAACCAAAGCCTCAAATTCAGGTGAATTCCGACATCTATTCGATCTGGCTCTATATGCCATATCTCTTTTTACTCCTGCTGATTGGGCTGGGGTTTTGGTTCGAATGGCTTGGCAAACGCCCCCAAAACCGCTGAACTTTTGCCGCCCGCTGTTGTGAACCAAAGATCGGCCATACTACTATGCGTTTTATATGAAACAGTGGCCATTCTCGTTATTCGTCAGTTGTGGACGAAGCGGTCCCGGATGGTGGATAGCATGGGAAACTTCGAGCGGGTTCTTCTCTCGCTTGCCTTATTGATTCCGATTCTCGGTGTTTTTCTTTACGAATTTTTGAAACCATGGCCTGAAACCCATGGAGAAGATCCTGCAGGTCCGTATTCGGGTTAAATGGGTTTGCCTTTTTCGAGAAATTATAAACTGGCAGGCAAGGGCGAAAACCAATAGATTTGCCTGACTCGTTCAAGGTTATGGATCCCAAAGCTCTCATCAGTCTGATAATTCTGTATGAGATTGTCGCACTTTGGTTCATCCGCCGGCGTGTCTGGAATAAACGGCGTAAGGCGGGATTGGCGGAACGAATCGCGCTCACAATCGTCGTTTTGCTTCCGTTCGTTGGCTTTCCATTCTATGCCTTTGCCAAACTCTCGCCTGACCCTCACGGCGAAGATCCTCCAGAGGCTTCTTTTTAAAAGAACGTTGTTTTCTGCTAAATTTGCGCCAAATTGTCCCAAAATCGGTGAAAAACGTGTTTACAAGGTGTTTACAATCTGTAGTAGGGTGTGAATAAGTTTGCCACTTTATGTTGTGGTTTTCTCTTTACTTGGCCGGAGGCATTGGGCACTTTTACCGAAAAATCGCATGTATCTCAAGAATCTAACAGTTTTGGGGTTCAAATCGTTCGCGAACAAAACCAGCCTTAATTTCCAGCCGGGCGTCACGGCCATTGTCGGGCCCAATGGATGCGGCAAGTCGAATGTGTCGGACGCCATCCGTTGGGTGCTGGGCGAGCAATCGGCCAAGGCATTGCGCGGCGGCGAAATGGCGGATGTGATTTTTAACGGCACCGACGGCCGCAAACCACTCGGCATGGCTGAAGTGTCGCTGACCATCGGCGGCGTGGACGAGGAGCATCTCATGGCGGCGGGAGTGGAGGTCGCCTACAACGAAGTGACCATCACGCGCCGGGTTTTCCGCGACGGTGGGAGCGAATATTTCATCAACAAAACTCCCTGCCGGCTCAAGGACGTGCAGCAACTTTTCATGGGCACGGGCGTCGGGCGCACGAGCTACAGCATCATGGCGCAGGGGAACATCACGCAAATCCTCTCCAGCAAGCCGGAAGATCGCCGGATGATTTTTGAGGAAGCGGCGGGCATCACGAAATTCAAGGCGCAGAAAAAGGAATCGTTGCGCAAGCTGGAATACACCGAACAAAATTTGTTGCGTGTCGCCGACCTCATCCGCGAAGTGAAGCGGCAGATCGGTTCGTTGCAACGGCAGGCCGGCAAGGCGCGCCGTTACAAGCAACTGATGATGGAGTTGCAGCACTTGGACACCCAGCTCGCGCGGCATCAGTTCGACGTGTTGCAGAGCGAAATCGCCGAGCGCAATGCCGCTGCCGAAAAATTGCGCGAGGAAATCGAGGCTTGCTCGGCGACGGTGTTGCAGCGCGAGGATGAGATTGCGCAGCTTCGCGAACAGCTTTCCGCGCTGGAACATCAGATCAGCGAGATGCAGCAGCGTGGGCTGGAATTGAAGAGCCAAATCGAGCGTCAGGAAAGCCGCATCCAGTTCAACGAGGAACGTTTCAACGAACTTTCAGCGCAAAACACCAAGGCGCTCGCGGACATCGCGCAAGCCGAGGAACGCCAGCACGCGGCGCAGGAAGAGTTGGGAGTTTTGACGGAGCGTTTGGCTGCGTCGCAAGCCGCGTTGGAACAGCATCGCAATGCATTGCAGGCGAAACGAGAAGCCGTGCAGGCGATTGAGGAGGAGTTGAAGCGATTGCAGGAAGCGCAACGGCAGGCGCAATCGGAAACGTTCGCCCAATCGCAACAGCTTGCGCGCGCGCGGAATGAGATCAACGCGCTGGATTTGCAGAAGCAGGGCAATGTGGTGCGGCTGGAAAAACTTTCAGCGGAAAAAATCCAGTTGGAGGAGGAGCGCGGACAATTGGAGGTGCGCTTGACCGAATTTGCCGCGAATGTCGAAGCGCAAAAATTAAATGCGCAGACGCAACGCGGGACGGTCGAGGAACGGCAGGCGCGGTTGCGGCAAATCCATACTGAACTTGCGCAGTTGACGCAGGATTTGGACGCGCAATTGCAAGCCCAGGCCGAGAAGCGGTCGCGATTGAATGTGCTGGAGCAATTGCAATCCGAGCACGAAGGATTCAGCGCAGGCACGCTGGCCGCACTGAAAAGCGCGGAGCAGGTGATGGGTTCGCTGGCCGACCGGATTCGCGTGCCGGACCAATACATCACCGCGATTGAAACCGCCCTTGGACATCATCTGCAATTGGTCATCACGGAAAATCCAGAAGTCGCACGCGGCATTTTAACGGATTTGAGCGCGAATAAAAAAGGCCGCGCCAGCATCGTTTCGCTTTCGCTCAAGCCCGGTTCGGCCGTGGCTGAAAACGTCAGTTTTCAGCAGGCGCATCCCATCGCTTCAAGCGTCATTGAGTCGGATGACAGCATTCGGCCGGTTTTGCAAAGTTTGCTTGGGCGCACTTTGATTGTTCCCGATTTGGATGCAGCGACGAGCTTGTGGCGCGAATGCAATGGCGCTTGTGATTTTGTGACGCTTTCGGGCGAAGTGTTGAGCCGGCACGGCGTTTTCACCGGCGGTTCGAGCAACGGTTCGGGAAAAGCGCCGGGTTCGATTCTGGGACGCAAGAACCAGATAACTGAATTGCAGGCGCAACTTGCGCAAGCGCAGGAGCAGGTGAACGAGTTGAGCCGCAACAAGGGCGCGCTGCTGAGCGAGCAAACGTCGCTGCAGGCCGGGTTGCAAGAGGCACAGACGGAACTGCGCCAGCAGGAAGTGGCGATCGCGACCCGCCAGGGCGAATTCAACGCGTTGCAAAATTCGCAGCGCTTGTTGCACCAGAAAATTGACACGGTCGTTTACGAAATCCAAAGCCTCGCCGCGCAGGAACAGGAAGGCATCCAGAAACGCACCGCGCTGGCGCAACAGGTCAGCGAACTCGAGGCTCGCGAAACTTCGCTGCAACAAAATCTGGCTGAGATCGCGGCGAACATCGAAAAATCGCGGCAGCAACGCGACGCGGCATCGGCCACGCTCACAGAGACAAAAGTCGCGCTTGCGTCGGAAGAGCAGATTTGTTCGTCATTCGCGCAGCAGCAACAATCGTTGGAGCAGCGGTTGCGCGAGTTGTCGCAACTGGTTGCGCAGCGGCGCGGCGAGATTTCCAGTTTCTTGAATCGCAAGGCGCAGGCGGAATCGGAGATTTTGGATTCGCGGCGGCAGATCGAATCGTTGCAGCACGAGCGCGAGCAGGTGAACGCGCAGGTTGCCGGTTTGATTTCGCAAAAGGATGCGCAGGAGACGGACATCTCGGCGCGCGAAGATGAGTTGCGCGAGCAGCGGCGGCGTTTGACGGAATGCCAGCAGCAACGCGGCGCGTTGGAAATCGAACTCGCGCAGAAAACCATGTCGGTGCAAAACCTGCGCGAACGCATCCAGCAAAAATATCATCTGAATCTGGATGACGTGCGCAGCGAATGCATCACCATCACCTACGCTGACGAAGGCCCGGCCAAGGTGCAGACGTTGACGCCGGAGGAAATGGCGGCGAGCGGCGCGGCGACGGATTGGAACGCGGTTGGCGAACAGGTCGCCGCGTTGCAAAAACGAATTGACGAAATGGGCCCGGTGAATCTTGTCGCCATCGAGGAATACGAGGAAACCGAGCAGCGGCATAACTTTTTGACCGCGCAGCATGATGATTTGGTTTCGGCCAAGGC
>DASRBR010000268.1:0-4058 GCA_035653495.1 Verrucomicrobiia bacterium | reverse complement strand
CACCCATGGTCCCGTCGTCGGCTCCGGCCGATGTGACCGGGATGACGATCCATGTGGGTGATACGCTCACCTTCGCCTTCTCCGACATGCCGTTGCCGCCTCAACCCATGGAGGATACGGTGAAGGACGATGGTTCGGTGACGCTCATGTACGATCAGCACTTTCAAGCGGGCGGCAAAACCATTGGCGAATTGCAAAACGAAATCCGCAACCGCTATGTGCCGCAATTCTTCAAATACCTGACGGTCACTGTCAGGCCGCAGGAGCGGTTTTATTATGTCGGCGGCCAGGTTCGCACGCCCAACCGCTTCGTTTATTCGGGCCCGATGACCGTGCTGGGTGCTATTGATACGGCGGGTGGTTTCACCGACTTCGCGCGCACGAAAGTCAAGGTCATCCGCGCCAACGGTCAGACGTTTTACGTGGATTGCAAAAAGGCGTTGAAGCATCCCGAGTTGAACAAGGAAATTTATCCGAACGACAAAATCGAAGTGGAAAAGAAAATCTTCTAATGGTCCAGTTAAAGATTGTTTCCGGCAGAATGGCGGGTACCGAGCAGGTCGCCCGCCATTTTCCTTTTCGCATCGGCCGTTCGCCCTCAGCCGACCTGCGCCTCGAGGAGAATGGCGTTTGGGATGAACATCTGGAACTGGCGTTTCGTTCTAGCGACGGCTTCATTCTCACTGCGCAGGGTGATGCGATTGCCGCCATCAACGGCCAGCCGTTTCGCGAGGTGGTCTTGCGCAACGGTGACGCCATCGAGATTGGCGCTCTCAAAATGCGTTTCTGGATTGGCGCAACCCGGCAGAAAAGCCTGGGCTGGCGCGAATGGCTCACGTGGATCGGTTTTGCGGCCGTTATCGCCGTGCAGTTATACCTGCTTTACAGGTTGATTCCGTGAGAACCACCTCGTTTTTTTGACAGAATTTACAGAATGATCAGAATGTAAAAACGGATTAAGAAAGTTCTCTTCCCATTCTGAAAATTCTGTTCATTCTGTCAAAACCTTCGGATTTGAGATTTCTTTGGGTATTTGGGTGCTTGGGTATTTCACCAGTCAGTGCCTGAAATGCCTCACTCCCGTGAACGCCATTGCCATGTTGCGTTCAACTGCCGCAGCGATGACTTCCGCATCGCGGACCGAACCGCCCGGTTGAATCGCCGCCGTCGCGCCGGCTTCCGCGGCGGCAATCAATCCATCCCGGAAGGGAAAAAACGCATCGCTGCAAACCACGCTCCCGCGCAATGACAATCCGGCTTCGCCTGCCTTCCAAACCGCGATTCGGCTCGAATCCACGCGGCTCATCTGGCCTGCGCCCACACCCAATGTCCGGTCCGCCGCGGCGTAAAGGATGGCGTTGGATTTGAGATGTTTCACAACGCGCCAGCCAAAAAGCATCGCCTGCAATTCGGCATCGCTCGGCTTCCGGCGCGTGACAATTTTCAAATCACTCGCGCGCGTGATTTTCAGGTCGCGCTCCTGCCATAGATATGAATCAGCGCCCACGCTGCGCACGTCCCACGAAGTCGCCATCGACGGATTTTTCAACACTTTCAGCAGCCGCAGGTTTTTCTTCTTTTGCAAAATGGCAAGCGCATCCGCGCTGAACGCCGTGGCGACGATGACTTCGCTGAAAATTTCCGCAATCGCTTCCGCGCAGGCTGCATCCAGTTCGCGGTTCACGGCGATGATGCCGCCGAACGGCGCCTGTTTGTCCGTTGCAAAGGCCTTGTCCCACGCTTCGCGCAAATTCGCGCCCTGCCCGACACCGCACGGATTGGTGTGCTTGAGTATTGCGAGCGTTGGCGCGTCCTCATTGAACTCGGCGATCAACGCCGCCGCCGCCGTGAGGTCGAGAATGTTGTTATACGAAAGCTCCTTGCCATGAAGCTGCTGAAAAAATTCATGAAAACGTCCGTAAAGCGCGGCGGCCTGATGCGGGTTTTCACCGTAACGCAATGCCTGCGCTTTGGATGCATTGATGAAAAGCGCGGGCGGAACATTCTTCACATCAGATGACTCAAAGGCCTTGGCCAGATGCGCAGCAATCGCGGCATCGTAAGCGGCGGTGCGGGCGAAAACTTTCGCGGCAAGACGGCGGCGCAATTCCAGCGTCGTGCCGCCCGACTCGCTGATTTGCCGGCTTACTTCCGCGTAATCCGCCCAGTCAACCACGACCGTGACGCTTTCATGATTTTTTGCCGCGCTGCGCAACATGGACGGCCCGCCAATGTCGATGTTCTCGATGGCTTCGTGCAGCTTCACGTCCGGCCTGGCGACCGTTTGCTCGAACGGATAGAGGTTCACGACGACCAGATCAATCGGCTCGATTTGATGCTCGCGCGCGGCGGCTTCATGCTTTTCATTACCGCGAATGAACAGCAATCCGCCATGGATTTTCGGATGCAACGTCTTCACGCGCCCGTCCATCATTTCGGGAAAACCAGTGTATTGGCCCAGGTCGGTGACTTTGAGCCCGGCCTCGCGCAAGGCTTTGGCAGTGCCGCCGGTTGAAATCAAATCAACACCATTTTGAATGAGAGTCTGGGCTAGAGGGATGAGCCCGGTTTTGTCAGAAACGGAAAGCAGAGCGCGTTGTATTTTGGCCATAGACTTCCGTTAAATTCTGGCAAGTCCATGGCGTCGTCAATCGGCAAATCAAGCGCGCGGCTTTCAACGGAAGAAAATGACAGTCTCGCCCTCACCCCGGCCCTCTCCCCCAGGAGAGGGTGAACCATTCTGCTCCGGTCGAATCAGAACTTGGTCACGTCATTTCAGCAATTTGGAACAGATCTTGGGCACGTATTTTTTAGTCCTTCAGAATGAGTTCATGCGATGAGGTGACTGAAACGAACGCTTTCAACTTTTCCGCAGCGTAAAAAAGCTCTCCCTCTCCCCGGGGGAGAGGGCCGGGGTGAGGGCGAGCGTAAACGAATTTTAAAGGCAGGGGCTTTTCTAATTCGGCATTTTAATCTCCGGCAGCCAGTGTCCACATTCCCTTGGGATTGGTGAGTGTGCCGGTGCCGACGGTGTCTTGTATCTTCAGCGCCGTGACGTGGTTGTCGAAGAAAAGATAATTGAACCGGCCACTGTGAAGTCCGTAATCCGAGTTTCCGTAATTTTGGCCGTTGCCGCCCATGCCGCCACCGAGCACGGTTTGATAAAGATCATCATTGCCGCCGCTGCTGGGACTTTGAGGTCCGAGGCTGATGCTCGGCCAGACATTGCCGACGACATTTTGTTCATTGGGTTCTTCCACCAGCATGATGGTGCCGCCGGCGTCCTCCACGACCGACGTGGGGTAACCTTTTGCGTTCCAATCCACAGGGAGGGAACTGCCATCCTCCCAATAAATTCCAACGCCGAACACGGGGGTGGGCAAAGGATAGCTGCGCCCCCTGGGATCCACCTGCCATTGGGTCCCGTAATTGGGCCCGGCGGTGTTCATGGCATAAGAACGGCGTTGCGCGAAATCCTGCGCCCAGATAATGGTCGGCAGATGGTCGGCGGGACATTGTTCGATCTTTGGGCAATCGCCCGGATCCAAAAGGCCATTCGCGCGGATCAAGGTCTGTTGCGAAGCCGTGCCTCCGATGTAGGGATAAATCCAATCATCCCACGACAACTGCCCTTCGGTGGAACCGGTTTCCATCGCGGCGGGCGGATACGTGTCGGCATTGTCGGCGGCAAAATTGATGAACCCAAGGCCGAGTTGCCGCATGTTTGAAGTGCATTTGATGCGTTTGGCCTTGTCCTTTGCGCTGGCAAGGGCAGGAAGCAGCAACGCCGCCAGAATGGCGATGATGGCTATCACGACCAGCAATTCAATCAACGTGAAGGCCCGCCTTGTTCCGCGCGAGCGGCAAAGCGCCGAATGGTTTTTAAAAACTTCTCTCTGTTTGTTGGTCCGTTGCGGTTCCATTTACTGGTTCACCAGCACCACTTTGCCTCTTTCGATGGCGTAACGTTTGCCGGCAGGTGGAGGCGGCGCCTGCACTTGCGCGCGAGTCACAAAATCCTCGAAATCTTTCGGCGCGCTCCTCGTGCGTGAAACATA
>DASRBR010000267.1:0-2525 GCA_035653495.1 Verrucomicrobiia bacterium | reverse complement strand
AGCGCGTTGGGCCAGTTCCTTTCCTTTTCATACGTGCGGGCGACGGCAAGCTTCACTTCCGGCAGCAACGATGATTTGGGATAACGCGCGGCAAGGTCCGAAAAAACTTTTCGCGCTTCCGACGGATTTTGCGACTGCCCGTAAAGCAACAGGCTGCGGTCGGCCAGCATCTTTTCCGGGAACCAGGCCAGAATCTCACGCATGGCATTGGTGGCCGCGACCTCTGCTTCCGGCGAATTGCTCTGGTTCAGACAGGCGCGGACGAGTTGATAAAGCGTTTGCTCGAACAATTCGTTTTTGACGCCGGGCAGCAAAGAATAACGATTGATGATTTCCGAATAGTTCGTCATTGCCGCGGCGAAATTGCCCTGCAAGAACAAAGTGTCCGCAAGTTTGAAGCGCGCCACAGCCTGGTCTTCTGAAAAAGGCAGATGCTCGAGCGCATTGCTGAACGCGCCGAGGCTCTCCGGCATTTTTCCGTCTTTCGTATAGCACCAGCCCAGGTCGAGTTCCGCTTTTCCGAGATAAGGACTGTTGGTAAATCCTTTCACCTTCTGAAAATATTCCTCGGCTTGTTGCAACAGATTGGTCCCCTTGCCTGCCGGGGAAACAGCCGGGCCGGTTTGCGGCGCCAGAAAATCCTTTTTCAAAGTCAATTCTCCGAGCATCAACCATTCAAAATCCGAACCTTTCTCGCCAGGATATTTTGCGAGATAATCCTCGAGTTGTTGCGCGGCTTCGTCTGTTTTGTCCTGGCGCAACGTCAGTTCGACCATGCGAATCAGCGCCTGCTGGCGCGTGCTCGCCGGCAAATCTCCATTCAGGTTGGCTTGATACGTTTGCGCCGCATCAGCGATTTGTCCCACGCGCTCGTAAATTTCCCCTTTGAGAATGACGCTTTTTGCCCGCCACTCAACGTTGCCAGTTGCCGCTGCCAGCAGATTCGTGGTTGCCCGTAACGCTTCCTTCACCGCATTGCTCTCCAGTTCCGCGCGGCAGAGCAGGAATTGCCGTTCCCATTCCAATTCCGGCCGCGTCGGCTGCGGTGCGATTCCCGACAACGTTTTTCGCGCCTCGGCAATATCTTTGGGATCTTTTCGCGCCAGTTCCGCCTCGCCAAGCAGCAGCAGCCCGCTGACGACCCACTGGTCATTGGCATTGGCTTTTGCCAGTTGCTGAAACGCGCCATTGGACTCCCGCAATTCCTCAATTACCCGCTGCCACTCGTCCAATTTGGCGTAACATTCGCATTCGCGATAAATGGATTCCAGCCGGAGGGTTGACGAAGGATGTTCCCTGCCCAGCCGCGCAAAATTTTCCGCGGCAGCCCGATAATTATTTTTTTCGAAATATGATCTAGCCGTCCAATAGGCAAGTTTATCGGCGACTTTCACCGCATTGGTCGGCCCATTGGAGAATTTCGCGATGACAGCGTCCCATTTCTGCTGCTTGAACATCGCCTTGGCTTCCACGGCCAAAACATCGGGAACATAATCGGACTGCGCATATTTCTTGATGAACAACTCGCACTTGTTTTCCACCGTCCCCCAGAGCGTCGGCGACACGGCCACATCGGAAGCGAGGTCCCGGATCTCATTCCAACTGTTGGTCTCACCCCGACTGGCGGCATCAACGCGCCCGCAAAAAAGAGAAAACAGCGCGAACGCAAGCGCTGCAAAGACCAACGATGAAAACCGCGATGATCGGAACTGTGCCATCAATGAAAGTTATCGGACATTTTCGGCCAGCATGCGACTTAAATATTGACCAGTGAAGCTCGCTTGGCATCGGGCAACTTCCTCCGGCGGACCTTGCGCTACAATGCGACCACCGCCCGAACCGCCTTCCGGCCCCAAATCAATGATCCAATCCGAAGTTTTGATCACATCCAAATTGTGCTCGATGACAAGCAGCGTATTGCCTGATGCGCGCAATTTAAACAAGACTTCCAGCAGCTTGGCAACGTCATGAAAATGCAGCCCAGTCGTCGGTTCGTCGAGAATGTAAAGCGTGCGACCCGTCGCCTTGCGCGTCAATTCGGCGGCCAACTTCACGCGTTGCGCTTCGCCGCCGCTCAAGGTCGTTGCGGCCTGCCCAAGACCGATGTATCCCAAGCCCACATCGGCCAGCGTCAGGCAGGGATCATAAATCTGCGGCACAGCACGGAAGAAATTCACCGCTTCATCCACCGTCATATCGAGCACATCGGCGATGTTCATGCCCTTGTAACTGATCTCCAACGTTTCCCGATTATAGCGCCGCCCATTGCAGGCCTCGCAGGTCACATACACTGGCGGCAGAAAATGCATCTCGATCTTGATCAGCCCGTCGCCCTGGCATTTTTCGCATCGCCCGCCCTTCACATTAAAACTGAAACGGCCGGCTTCATAACCACGAATGCGGGCCGCGGGCAGCTTCGCGAACAAATCGCGAATGTGATTGAACATGCCGGTATAAGTGGCCGGATTGCTGCGCGGTGTGCGGCCAATCGGCGTCTGGTCGATCACGATCACCTTGTCCAGATT
>DASRBR010000266.1:0-5999 GCA_035653495.1 Verrucomicrobiia bacterium | reverse complement strand
CAGACAGTTCCTGCACGAAGCGGGGCTGATTTTCCCGCAGATATTTAATTATTTTTTCCATTGATGAACAAAAATTTGCGTGGTGCGCGATGCCCAATTGAGGCCCATCGAAGATAAACCACGCGGTCATTTACGGCCAATTATTCGAGGCCGTCAAACCGATTTGGCGAAAATCCCGTGTTTGTTGAACAAATCCATGCATTATTTCGTCCTTTCTTTCCGGGTGCGGCACGGGAAAATTGTTTGGGGCTGTCGCCGGTTTGGGGTAACGTTTGGAATCAATTGAAGAGGAACCTGACAATTCTGGCAATTTGCATCGCGTTTTTCGCAGGTGGATGGGCCGCATCCGCCGCGGATGACCCGGCGGGCATTGAATTCTTCGAGGCCAAAATCCGCCCCATTCTGGTGGACAATTGCTACAAATGCCACAGTCTCTACAGCAAAAAGGTCAAGGGCGGCCTGTTGCTCGACAGCCGCGACGGCGTGCTTAAAGGCGGCGATACCGGCCCGGCCATCAAGCCCGGCGACCCTGACCAAAGCCTTCTCATCAAGGCAATCCGCTACACGGATGAGAAGTTGCAGATGCCGCCCAAGGACAAAAAACTTTCAGCGGAAAAAATCGGCGCGCTCGAAGCCTGGGTGAAGATGGGCGCGCCTGATCCGCGTGTTTCCAAAACTCCCGGGCTCGGCGACGTGAACGCCATCCGCGCGAAAGCCAAAACGCATTGGGCATTTCTGCCGGTGAAAAATCCCGTGCCGCCGGACGTCAACGCCACGCGGTTCGTTCGCACCCCGGTGGATAATTTCGTTCTTTCCAAGTTGGAAGCGGCGCACTTGGAACCTTCCCCGGAAGCGGACAAGCGCACGCTGATCCGACGCGCCACGTTCGATCTTATCGGTTTGCCGCCCAAACCCGAGGAAGTCGCCGCATTCGAAGCCGACAAATCTCCAGATGCATTTGAAAAGGTGATTGACCGTTTGCTGGCGTCGCCACGCTACGGCGAAAGGTGGGGCCGTCACTGGCTCGATGTTGCGCGTTACGCGGACACCAAAGGTTACGTTTTCGAGGAAGACCGGCATTATCCTTATTCCTATTCGTATCGTGATTACGTGATCCGCTCGTTCAACCAGGATCTGCCGTACAATCAATTCTTGAAGCAGCAGATCGCCGCCGATTTGATGACCAATGGCGCAGACAAACGCGCCCTGGCTGCGCTGGGTTATCTGACGCTGGGCCGGCGTTTCCTGAACAACCAGCCCGATATCATCGACGACCGGATTGATGTGGTTTGCCGCGGGATGATGGGTTTGACCGTCGCTTGCGCCCGTTGCCACGATCACAAATACGACCCGATTCCCACGAAGGATTATTATTCGCTCTATGGCGTGTTCGCCAGTTCGATGGAACCGGAGAAGGAGCCGTTGCTGGGGATGGAAGAACACAACAAGCAATACGAGGAATATCTCGCCGAGCACAAGCGCAGGCAGAACGAACTCGACACTTATCGCACTCAACAGGAAGTTGCGACAGCCGCCGATTTGCGCGCGAAATCCGGCGCTTATCTGCTCGCCGCCCATGAATGCAAGCCGTTGACCAAGGACGCCGAACTCGAAACCGTCGCCGGCAAATATAAACTGGATCTTGGCGTCATCCGGCGTTGGATGTCCGGGCTTGATGCTTGGGCGAAGGATTCGAATGCGGTGTTCACGGCGTGGTTTGATTTCGCGAAATTGCCGGAAAAAGATTTTGCCGCCAAAGCGAAGGAGTTGATTGCGCATTGGAATGAATCGGGCAAACCCGTCAACCCCATCGTGGCGAAGGCGTTTGCGACCAATCCGCCCGCTTCGATGAAAGATGTCGCGGAGTCTTACGGAAAAATTTTCAACGACATCGACCATCGCTGGCACGAAGCTTTGGCTTCAACCAATGCGCCCGCACCGACAAGATTTACCGACGAGGCTCAGGAAGCATTGCGGCAGTTTTTATACGCCGCCGGTGCGCCCGCGAATCTTCCGACAAATGAGTTCGAGCGGCTTTATGACGTGCCGACCGCGCAGAAAATCCGCGCGTTGCGGCGGAGCGTTGATGAACTGGATGCGACGCATCCAGGCGCGCCGCCGCGCGCAATGGCGTTGGAGGACCGTCCCGAACCGGTCACGCAGCATGTGTTCATCCGCGGCAACAGCGGCAACCCGGGGGCGGAAGTGCCGCGACAGTTTTTGGAGATACTCGCCGGGCCGAATCGCAAGCCGTTCCAGCACGGCAGCGGACGCCTTGAACTCGCCGAAGCCATCGCCAGCACGAAGAATCCGCTCACCGCGCGCGTTTTTGTGAACCGCGTCTGGCTCTATCATTTCGGTGTGCCGCTCGTATCGACGCCCAGCGATTTCGGTTTGCGTTCCGACCCGCCGAGCAATCCCGAACTGCTCGATTACCTTGCGTCGCATTTCATGGCCGACGGCTGGTCCATTAAGAAATTGCACAAGCTCATCATGCTTTCCGGAACGTATCGCCAGAGCAGCGATGATAATCTGCGTTGCGCGAAAATCGACCCGGGCAATACGTTGCTCTGGCGCATGAACCGGCAACGTCTGGATTTCGAGGCGATGCGCGACACCTTGCTGATGGTTTCCGGCAGAATTGACCTGACAGCGGGCGGTCATTCGCTGGACATCATTGATCCCGCTGCCACGCGGCGGACCGTTTACGGCTACATTGATCGCCAAAATCTACCCGATCTCTTCCGCGCCTTCGATTTTGCCAGTCCAGACTCGAGCAGCGCGCGCCGTTTCTACACCACGGTCCCGCAACAAGCCTTGTTCCTGATGAACAGCCCGTTCATCATCGAGCAGGCGAAAAGTCTTGTCAGCCGGCCTGATTTTGAGGCTGAGCGCACTGAAAAAGAAAAGGTGCGGCTGCTCTACGAACTCGCGTTCCAACGCGAACCGACGGCGGAAGAAATCGCGCTCGCGCATCAATTCACCCACGGCGCAAACTCAACCGAACCATCACCCGCTGCGCTCACGAATTGGGTTTTCGGCTACGGCAGCTTTGATGCTTCCAGCAATCGTGTGAAACATTTCCGCAAACTGCCTTATTTCGATGGCAACAGTTTCCAGGGCGGCCCGACGCTGCCGGACCCGAAACTCGGTTGGGTGTTGCTTACCAGCGGCGGCGGCCATCCCGGGGACCAGCAGCATTGCTCCATTCGCCGATGGATCGCGCCGCGTGATGGAACGATTGCCATCACCGGAACGATTTCGCACAACGACGCCCAAGGCGACGGCGTGCGCGGACGGATTGTATCGAGCCAAAACGGTGTGCTTGGCCAATGGGTCGTGCACAACAGCAAGCATGAGGCGAATGTGGAGAACGTTTCCGTGAAGCAGGGCGACACGATTGATTTTGTGACGGATTGTTATGACACATTTTATTACGATTCCTACGGTTGGGCGCCGAACATCCGTTATGTTGCGGATGGAAAAACGGTCCCCGGCCAGCGCATGGAATGGGACGCGCAAAAAGATTTCGCCGAATCGGCCCGCACCGCGCATCCGTCCCTCGATGCGTGGCAGAAATACGCCCAGGTCATCCTGCTCACCAACGAGTTGATTTTTGTGGATTGAACGGGATTAACGAGTTGAAGCCGCAGCTTTACATCATCGCCGGGCCGAACGGAGCGGGCAAAACGACCTTCGCGAATGCTTATCTTCCACGTTTTACAAAAAGCCGCGAATTTGTGAACGCAGATGAGATTGCGCAAAAACTTTCTCCTGCAAACCCTGAAGCTGTCGCAATCCGCGCCGGGCGCGAAATGCTTGAACGCATCAGGCAGCTTGCATCTGAACGCGCAGATTTCGCAATTGAAACAACGCTTTCCGGAAAGTCGTATGTCTCATGGCTGCAAAAGCTCAAAGCCAGCGGTTATGAAATTAATTTATTTTTTCTTTGGCTGCCGGACGTGCAAATGTGCATCGACCGCGTGGCAGATCGGGTTCGAAAAGGCGGGCATAACATACCTGCGACAGTGGTTCGCCGACGTTATTTTGCCGGGATTAAAAATCTTTTTGGTGCTTACCGATTTGTGCTCACATCATGGACTTTGTTTGACAATTCCAACCTCGTCCTTTACACGATAGCCAGGGAAAGAAACGGTTCATTGACAGTTTTGGATGAACAAAAGCTTGCAAAATTTATGAAAATTTCCAGGCAAACTTCTCCTGACAAACTGGAGGAAACCCCGGATATTCGGGAATCGGAAAAAGCTGTGAAAGCGATGAGATCGGCAGTTGCGCAAATTGTTGAAGAGCACTGTAAGACCGGTTCTCCCTTGATTATATGGCGTGACGGAAAAGTTTACCTCCAACCCCCCGAAGAAGCAAAGCGCGAATTGGAAGCTGCGATAAAAAAGGGCTATAAATAATACTATTATCCGACCGCGAGCTTCGCGCCCTTTTCGGCAACGATTTTCCCCAGACTTGCCAGCCGCTCCACTTTATTTTATCTCTTTGCCAGCTTGAAAAAAACCAGCCGCCCAGACATGCCGCGCAAGACGATTTATCGTCTTTCCATCTATCTGCGTTGCCTCGCCAGGCTCAAGGACAACGGCATTCGCACCGTTTCCAGCGAGGCGCTTTCCAAGGCGGCAGGAGTGAAGTCAACACAGCTTCGCAAGGACCTTACCTATTTCGGCCAGTTCGGCACGCGCGGCCTCGGCTATGACGTCGAGCAACTTTCGCGCATGATCACCGATGAGCTCGGCACGAAAAGTTTGCAGCCGGTCGTGCTGGTTGGAGTCGGCAATCTCGGCCTGGCGCTTCTGTCTTATCGCGGTTTTGAAAAGGAAGGATTTGAGATTGTCGCCGCGTTCGACATTGATCCCAACCGCAAGCGCGACAAAAAAATTGCCAAGCCGATTCTCGGCATGGAAAAGCTTGCCGAAGTCATCCGCGCGCAAAATGTCAAGATGGCCATCCTGACCGTCGCTGCGTCCGCCGCGCAGGAAGTCGCCAATACGCTCGTCGCCTGCGGCATCACGGGCATCCTAAATTTTGCGCCGCTCGTGCTGCACGTGCCCGAGGAAGTGATGGTCAACAACGTGAATCTCGCCATCGAGCTGGAAAACCTTAGCTATTTTATCCAGGGATGAATGGTTTGATGTACAAAGCATTTTCGGCGCTAAATAGTTGCGGTTTTCCGCAAGCCGAAGGCTTGCCAGAGATTAGCCGGGGGTTGAGCGAAGCGACACCGCCGGAGCGCGATGCAAAAAAATCACAATTCACCCCGGAGGGGTGGCAGATCGCTGGAAATGCATTCTTTTCTGGCACCCCTTCAGGGTGCAAAACGTTTCCGGAATATTCCGGGGGTATCACTTCGCTGCGCTTCGTTCAACCCCCGGCTAATATCTACGACCGCTTCGCGGCCGGGAACAGTTTCAGTCACGTTAGCGTCATTTGGCATCACGGATTTATTTTTCGTGTTCTCGTCCTTTCGGTTCTTCTCGTCATTTTTTTTGGTTCGGCCGTCCTTGCCGAGCCGCCGGAGCAAATCGCCGCGCAACTCGCCCGTCGTGCGTTGACCGATTCCAACGCGATGCTCATTGTGACCGATTTGACGACGCGCATTGGCCCGCGCCTTGACGGTTCAGAAGCCGAAAAGCGGGCGGCAGCATGGGCAAAAGCGCGCTTCGAACAGCTTGGTTTCGACAAGGTCTGGATTGAACCCTTTGAGCTGGCGCACGGCTGGCAACGCGGTGAAGAGCGCGCGGAAGTGATTAGCCCTGTGCCGCAACCATTGGCAGTCACCGCTTTGGGCGGAAGTCCAGCCACACCGCCAGAAGGCGTGACTGCCGAAATCGCTCTCTTCAAAACTTACGATGCATTGCTGGCTGCGCCGCCTGGCTCGCTGACTGGAAAGATTGCGGTCGTTACGCAGCCGATGGTCCGCGCTCAGGACGGCGCGGGTTACGGCGAGGCGAACAAAATTCGCACTTCTGGTC
>DASRBR010000265.1:0-4301 GCA_035653495.1 Verrucomicrobiia bacterium | reverse complement strand
TCAGCACGGCAGGAACTTACAAGGACCGCGAAATCAAAGTTGAATCGACCGCTCCTTTCATTGACGGCAACGGTTATCGCCTTTCCGTGAACGGCCTTGCTGACCGCGCCTTGTTGCACAACCAGATGCAAACCGCGGTGCAGGTCGGGTTCATTTATGCCGACAATAAGCCGCCTGTGCTCGGCACGCCTTCCAACGATGGTGAAAGCCTCAGCCACCTGTTGTTGCCGTTCAACAAGGCGATGGATTTCGCGTCCATTTCTGAAACGGCGAATTATTCCATTGATGGCGCGAACTACAAGGTCACCGCCGCGACGTTGGATGAGGACAAAAAGACGGTCATTCTCTCCGTCTCGCCCGACATGCCGCTCAAGAGTGAGCACACGTTGGTCATCAAAAATGTGAAAGACGCCACGCACCTCGGCAACCGGCTGAATCCCGACCCGACCACCGTTGATTTCCGGTTCGTGGACACGATGCCGCCGAAGTTGCGAAAGGTTTCTGCCGTGGAACAAAACAAGGTCGTGCTCGAATTCAACGAGAAACTCAACGCCGCGACCGTCACGAATCTCGCGAACTATTCGCTGACCAGGAAGGACGGGGCGAAACTGGAAATTTATTTTGCTCAATTGCTGGAGCCCAAGAAAATCGCCATCTTTACCGCGCCGCTTTTCAAGGACATTGATTACGACCTTGGCGTGACAAAGATCGGGGACGTCGCGGAGCCTTCCAACCTGATGCAAACCCAGGAGCATCGGGCCTTCACGCTTCCGCCGGACCTCGAAAATCATTTCATGCCGCACATTGAAATGCTCAGCCATCAACCTGATCGCACCAAGGTGATCGTGGATTTTGGCGTGAGCAACCGCTTGCGCCCGGATATCAATCTGACGAAAGGCGATTTTGCATTGAAAATGTTGGTGAACAATCGTGAAGCCGATTTCACGCCAACGATTCTTTCCGTATCCGATCCCACCGTCGCTGATTATCCCCCTGGCTTGGAGCGCGTTTCTTTGCTCCTTTCGACCCCGCTGGAGAAAGGCGAAACCTACCGCGTTTCTGTCAAAGGTTTGGAGGACATTTGGGGCCACACCAATTCGATCAGCGATGAGGCTTTGAATGTGAAAGGTTTTTATGTCGATTTGGAACAACGCGGCATCAAGTTCCTCGACAAGACCAAACGCAACGTTCGGCTGGCGTTGAACTGGCAGATAGACGACGCATGCCTCATTCCCAAGAACTTCAAGATTGCTGGTCACAAAGTGCAGGAAGTAACACGCGGCGAAAACGATTACACCGTGGTCCTGCATCTGGATGCGCCGATTCTTTCGGACCGGTTCACCATCTCCTGCGACAGTCTTCGCATGGCAGGCAGCCATCTTGAATCTCCTCCGAAAGATTTCGACGGACCCGACCGCGAAAAATGAGCTGCTCGTCCTTTCGCTTATCACGGTCAGGCGACTGGAAAGTCGCCTGACCCGCAGGCTGGAACGCCTGCGCCACGTAGCGCAGACATTCTTGTCTGCGGGTTGTGGGGACTATCCAGTCCCCACTCCCACAATACGGTGGAAGGGCACTCGCATTGATGCAAGGTGTCCTTCAGGATTGCAACTGCTTCTGCTTGATGGCACTCTGCCTGCATGAGTCATCTGGCCCGTGCGCGCGAAGTTTTCGACATCGAATTGGCGGCGCTGAAAAGCGTCCGCGCGCTGCTCGACCAATCCTTTGACCGCGCGGTCGAAACCGTTGTGGAAACGCTGGCGCGGCGAGGCAAAATCGTCATCGTTGGCATCGGCAAATCCGGAAACATCGGTCGCAAGATCGCCGCAACGCTTACCAGCACCGGCTCGACCAGCGTCGTCTTGAACAGCGTGGACGCGTTGCACGGCGATCTCGGCATCGTGAACGACGGCGATCTGGTCATCGCGCTCAGTTATTCGGGGGAATCCGAGGAACTGCTTAATTTGCTTCCGGCGCTCAAACGATTTTCCGTCAAAATCATTTCCATCACCGGCTCGCCCAAATCGGCCCTTGCGCGTTACAGCGATGTCGTGCTGAACGTGAAAGTTCCCAAGGAAGCGTGCCCGTTCAACCTTGTGCCGACGGCCAGCACGACGGCAACGCTCGTGATGGGCGACGCGCTGGCGATGGCTGTGCTGCAGGCGCGCGGGTTCAAACAGAAGGATTACGCCAGGCATCATCCTGCCGGCGCGATCGGCCGCGCGATGTTGTGGAAGGTCGCCGACATCATGCGAAGCGGCGCCCGCAATGCGGTTGCTGCCGAAACGGTTTCCGTCAAGGAAGCGTTGATGGTGATGACTCGCTCGCGTTCCGGCAGCCTGAGCGTCATCAATGCTCGCGGCAGGCTGGTCGGCGTTTTCACCGATGGCGATTTGCGGCGTCAAATGGCGCTCGATGGCGAACAGCTCTCCGTTCCGCTCAAAAAAGTGATGACGCGCAATCCGATCTGCGTCCGCGACGAAGCGCTCGTCACTGAAGCGCTCAAAATTTTCAACGAACGCAACATCGACGACCTGATCGTGGTGAATGCAAAGAAAGAGCCCGTCGGCCTGATTGATTCGCAGGATTTGCCGAAACTGAAGTTGATGTGAGCGTTATTTCCCGTGGTTCTCTTCACCGCCCCCATCCGCACCTTCACCATCCAAATCAATCAAAATATCGCGCGGCTCGGCGCCTTTGCTGGGGCCGACGATGCCGCGGTTTTCCAGTTCGTCCATGATGCGCGCGGCGCGGGTGTAACCGAGGCGCAGGCGCCGTTGCATGAGTGAGACGCTCGCTTTTTGTTCGCTGCGGATGACTTCGATGCATTGCTGGATGAGATCTTCGTCCTCGTCGCAGCCGCTTTCGCCATCCAGATTGCTGACCGGTTTGGAAAGCTGTTTGTGGATCTCCACTTCGTAGCTCGGCTTGCCCTGCTTGGCGATGAAGTCCACGACGCTCTGGATTTCCTGGTCGGTGATGAGCGCGCCTTGTGCGCGGATCAATTTCGCCGAGCCGGGCGGCAGATAAAGCATGTCGCCCTTGCCCAGCAACTTGTCCGCGCCCATCGCATCCAAAATCGTTCGCGAATCCACCTTGGCCGCGACCTGGAACGCGATGCGCGCCGGGATGTTCGCCTTGATGACACCGGTGATGACGTCCACGCTCGGACGTTGTGTGGCGACGATGCAATGGATGCCCGCCGCGCGCGCCATTTGCGTGATGCGCGCGATTGCCATTTCCACGTCCGCCGGGGCAACGAGCATCAAGTCCGCCAGCTCGTCAATGATCACCACGATATAGCTGAGCTTCTCGGGGATGATGATGTCCTCCTCGCGCGGCACGACGATTTCCTCGTCCACTTCGACGGCAAAACCGTCCGAGCCCGGCTCGACTTTTTCCTTCTTGGCCATCAACGGCAGTTCGGGTTCCGAAACGGGGAGCGGCTTGTTCTTTGGCCGTTCATTGAACGATTTGATGTTGCGCACGCCGACCTTGGCAAAAATCTGATAACGCTTTTCCATCTCGTTCACGACCCAGCGCAAAGCGAGTATGACTTTCTTGGGATCGGTCACCACCGGCACGACGAGATGCGGCAGCGTGTTGTATTGCTGCAACTCGACCACCTTGGGATCAATCATCACAAACCGAAGCTGGTCGGGCGAAAATTTATAAAGCAACGACGCGATGATGGCATTGATGCAAACGGACTTTCCGGAGCCGGTGCTGCCGGCGATGAGCAAGTGCGGCATTTCCGCAAGGTCCGCGATGATGGGATGCCCGTAAACGTCCTTGCCCAGCGCGAGCGGGATGCGCGCCTTGGTGCCCATCCATTCCTCGGATTCCAACAGGTCGCGCATGATGACCTTGGTCTTGACGGCGTTGGGCACTTCGACGCCGACGGAGCTTTTGCCCGGAACGGGCGCAAGAATGTTGATGCGCTCGGCCTTGAGCGCCGCGGCGATGTTGTTGCTGAGCGCGGTGATTTTTTCCAGCTTCACGCCGGGCGCGGGATGCAATTCGTAACGCGTGATGGTCGGGCCCTTGGTGATGTCGCCCAATGAAACTTCGATGTCGAATTGCGCAAGCGTCTGCCGCATGAGCTGCGCGTTGGCCATGAGTTCTTCGCGCGACTCCGTTGGCTTCACAGAAATGTCGGGGTGCTGCAGGAAATCGAGCGAAGGCAATTGATAATTGCCGATGAGCGGCGTCGAAGCGACCACGATGGGCTTCGGTTTTTTTGGCGCGGGCTTGGGTTTTGCGGCAGGCGCGATTTCCACCACTGGCTCAGGCGCGGCTGC
>DASRBR010000264.1:0-2516 GCA_035653495.1 Verrucomicrobiia bacterium | reverse complement strand
AATCGCGGCGCGCGCATCGGCCATCACTTTCAGGTACATGTGGGAGTTGTGCACGCTCACCATCCTTAATCCCAGGATTTCGCCGACGTTCAACAAATGCCGCAAATAGGCCCGTGAAAAATTTTTGCACGCGTAACAGTCGCAGCCTTCCTCGATGGGCCGGAAATCGGCCTTGTTGAATCCCGCCTTGATGTTCACTGTCCCCTTGCGCGTGAAAGCGGTGCCGTTGCGGGCAACGCGCGTCGGCAACACACAATCGAACATGTCCACGCCGCGCGCGATCAATTCAACCATCTGCGCCGGCGTGCCGAGTCCCATGGCGTAACGCGCCTTGTTCGCGGGCAGAAATGGCTCGGTGAACTCGACGGCTTTCATCATCTCGGGCTCGGGTTCGCCCACGCTCACGCCGCCGATGGCATAGCCGTCGAAATCCATCGCGACGAGTTTCTTCGCGCATTCTTCGCGCAACGCGGCGTCGCTTCCGCCCTGGACAATCCCGAAAAACATCTGGCCCGGCGCGCGCAGTTGTTCGCGACATTCCAACGCCCAACGCAAGGTGCGTTCGACTGCGGCGCGCATCTCACGCGGCGGACTGTTGTGCGGCGGGCATTCGTCAAACACCATCGCGATGTCCGAGCCGAGCACGCGCTGGATGTTCATGGCTTCCTTCGGTCCAAGAAATAGAAGTGAGCCGTCGAGATGCGAACGGAATTCCACGCCATGGGCCTTGATCTTTCTGATTTTGGCGAGACTGAAAACCTGGAAACCGCCGCTGTCGGTCAGGATGGGTTTGGGCCAGTTGATGAAACGATGCAATCCGCCCGCGGCGGTGATGATGTCGAGTCCGGGCCGGATGTGGAGGTGATAGGTGTTACCGAGAATGATTTGCGTGCCCATCTCGACCAGTTCACGCGGATCGAGCGCCTTGACGCTGCCTTGCGTGCCGACGGGCATGAACACCGGCGTTTCGATCACGCCGCGCGTGGTGATGAGCCTTCCCATTCGCGCGCGGGAATGAGGATCGGTTTTGAGCAATTCAAACATGAACCGGAGCTTTAAGCATGAAATAGGGCGTTTTCACAATGCAAATGTTTATAAATACAGCACCTTATTATAATTGGCGGGAATTGCGCGTGTGTTAAGGTGTCGTCGGATACTCAATTCAGCAAAGGGACAAATATGAAAAAATTTGCCATTGGATGCGGGGCGTTAGTGGTCTTGGCGGGATTTTTCGTGGTCATCGTTGGCTTGTGGGCCGTTGCCGCAAACAACAGTCTGGTGCGGCAATCGCAAAATGTGGACAACAAATGGGCTGACGTGCAGACCGATTATCAACGGCGCGCCGATTTGATTCCGAATCTCGTCGGAACCGTGCAGGGCGCGGCGAATTTTGAAAAATCCACGCTGGAAGCTGTCACGCAAGCGCGTGCATCCGTTGGCCAGGTGAAAATCAATCCGAACACCGCGCCCACCGATGCGCAGCAGCTTGCAGAATACGAAAAGGCGCAAGGCCAGCTTTCGTCAGCGCTTTCGCGTTTGCTGGTCGTTTCGGAGCGTTATCCAGAACTCAAAGCGAACAATAATTTTGTCGGTTTGCAGGCGCAATTGGAAGGAACGGAAAATCGCATCGCCGTCGCGCGCCGGGATTTCAATGACGCCGTCCGCGCATACAACACCTCCGTGCAATCGTTCCCCGGCTCAATCGTCGCGGGAATCCGGCATTTTGTTGTCAAACCATATTTCAATGCCGCTCCGGGTTCGGAAACCGCGCCAAAGGTGGAATTCAATTTCAATAATACGAATACATCGCCCGCGAAGTGATCGCCGGGATAGTGTAGCTGAAAAAGATCGGTTTTCACCAGAGAGAGAAGATTTCGTGAAACGTTTGTTCGCCATTTTAGTTTTGATTTGTGCTCTTCCGGCTTGGGCTGCGGAAGTCATTCCGCCCGCGCCGGAGCACTATTTCAATGATTATGCGAATGTGACCTCGCCTGAGACGGCGAGCCGTTTGAATCAGCAATTGGAAGATTTCGAGCGGCAAACTTCGAGCCAGATTGTGGTTGCGGTTTATCCGAAGATGCAATCGGACTCTTCAATCGATGATTATACGGTTCGCGTCGCGCGGGCGTGGAAAGTCGGTCAAAAAGCTAAAAATAACGGAGCCATTCTTTTCGTTTTCATTCAGGACCATAAAATGTTCATCCAGGTTGGCTATGGCCTGGAAGGCGTGCTGCCGGACATTATTTGCAAGCAGATCATCGATAACGAAATCGCACCACGTTTCAAACGAGGCGATTACGATGGCGGGTTGAGCGCGGGCGTCGCGGCAATGATGGCTGCGACAAAAGGTGAATACAAAGGAACGGGACGCACTGTTAATCAAAGGAGCAAAGGTCAGGAAGCGATTCTGCCCATCGTTGGATTGGTTTTTTTCATCTTCGTTGTTTACATCATCATCAGAAGCATCGGAGGAGGTGGACGTACTGGCGGAGGTGGCTGGGGCAATGCTGCGGGAT
>DASRBR010000263.1:0-2268 GCA_035653495.1 Verrucomicrobiia bacterium | reverse complement strand
CCGGCAAGTTGCCGGACAGAACAGGCAAGTTGCCTGTTCCACCCAGCAAAGGACACCACTGCGTGAAAAGCCAGAAACCAATTCACATTTTCGAGCCTACAGGGAGCGCTCGGCTACGATTTGGCACAGCATCTCTTCATTGCACCACACAATTTAGTCCTCGATGGGACATCGGACTACACTTATTTGCTTCTCATATCCTCTTTTTTAGTTGCGAATAACCGCACAGGCATTGATGAGCGTTGGTCGCTGGTTCCGGTAGGTGGGGCAGATTTGGTGCCATCCTTTGTTGCGTTATTGGGAAATCACGCCCGCCACAACAAGCAGGACAGGTTTGATCATGGTCGGCCCGCTGATGTCATGCTGAGGCAGCGCGATGCTTTCTTACCGTCGTTGAGCTCTGCCACTCTCGATCGTTTCGAAAAATTATTTAGTCGCATCAACGAGACGATGGGCGCCAAGTAATCTCGATATTCGGCAGCATTCGTGGCACTTGGGAATTCGCTCGGGGCGGTTGGATTTTCATTTGCTCGTCGTAAGCATCAAAACCTCAATCATTCCGGGCGAAGCCGCTTCTCCTGCTGGCTTTGGCGAGTTGTTTTTCCACTTCGCTTTTGTTTTTGTGCGCGAGCGGGTCGGCGTCGGTGCCCCAAAGTTTCTTGATCATTTCGCGCTGGGGCACGAACGGACATTTGGCCTTGGGATTTTTATGCGCGTCATCGAGCTGGCGCAGCGCCAATTGCGAGCCGGTCATCAAGACCGGTTTGTCGGGACGGGAAAATTGCTGGTTCAATTTGGAAGCCGCCTCGTCGAGCGCGCCCCAGCGTTCCGCTTCGGTCTTGCCCCAGAGCGTGGGATGGGTGTCGAGCCGCGACAGATTCCAGAGCGCGATGCGGATTTGCCGCACGGGTTGAAAGGCCGAACTCATCAGTTCGCGGAACATGCCTTCGACGGCGGCATTGATGGTGGAGTTGCGGAATTGCGGATGCTGAAAACGGTGGTTCATGCCGATCTCGGTGAAATCCTTGAACCGGATGGCCACGCCCACTTCGCGGGCCTGCAACAATTCGCGACGCAACTGTCCCACCAGCCGAATGGTCTCGCTCAACGCGAACGTGAGCGCGGCTTCGTAATCAGGTTCATCGTATGGCAGGGTGGTGTTGCTGGAGATGGTGGTGCGGTCGTTTGCCTCCAGGATCAGCGGCTCGTTCCAGCGGCCGTTTGCAAAGAGCCAAAGCTGCGTGCCCCAGATGCCGAACTTTTGCTTGAGCAGCATCGAAGGAAGTTTGGCGACGTCGCCAAACGTGCGCGCGCCCAACCCGGCCAACGCGCGTTCGCGGTTCTTTGCGATGCCGGAAAGTTCGCGCACGGGACGGTCCTTGAGAAATTCCTTTTCGTCGCCGGGGGCAATTTCCAGAAAGCCAGGCTTGGCGGCGTCGGTCGCGAGCTTGGCAAGCCGCGAGGAACTGGCCAGACCGCCGGAGACAGGCAGGCCGACGTCTTTGCGGATGCGCTCGCCGATTTCCTTGATGTACGCCATGGGCGTGGTGTTGCGCCAGACGTGCTTGTCCATCGTCGTGAAATCGAGGAAACCTTCGTCAATGGAAATGGGCACGAGCACCGGCGCATATTCCTCAAGGATGTGAAACATCTCCGCGGAAAGACGGCGGTATTCGTCATAATGCGGATGGCAAAGGACGCCGTGAGGGCAAAGCCGCGCCGCCTCGAAACAGGCCATGCCGGTCTGGACGCCGAAACTTTTTGCCGCGCGATTCGCCGCGATGACGATGCCGTCGCCGCGCCGTCCGCCGCCGACCCAAACGGGCCGCTCCTGCAATTCAGGATTCAACGCGACTTCGCAGCTTGCGAAGAAGCTGTCGCCATCGACGTGCAGGATGCGGTTGGTGCTGCTCATCTCCAAGGGAAGTTTACCACGGGACGCAAGGAGGCCAAAAGAGGAAAATCATACTCAAGCTTTTTGCTTTCAGGGGTTAGCAAATTATCCAGCAGGGGATTTGATATCGCGGTCCCCCTCACCCTTGCCCTCTCCCCGAGGAGAGGGTAAACCATTTGACCGTCGCTGAATAATTCCTGGCGCTCTCGATTGCAACCACGGCGGATGACAATGCTCCCTCTCCCAAAGGGAGAGGGTCTGGAGTTTGGCCCTGACTAGTTAGGCCTAAGGCGAGGCTTATTTTTTTGCTTGTTATATCTAGTTATATGACTAGTATTTATCCCTATGGGCTATCCCACCAAAGTTCAACTCAT
>DASRBR010000262.1:0-4319 GCA_035653495.1 Verrucomicrobiia bacterium | reverse complement strand
GTTTGGGGAAAGACCTGCAAGTCGAGCATGCGCACTTCGTGACCGGCGGCCCGCGCCGCAGCAGCCACACATTCCAGCCCCAGCGGTTCAAGTCGCAGATAAACCTCGGCGTAGAGCAGCGGACTCGGATGAATCAGCAGAAGTTTCATAGGTTGATCGGACGGTGTCCCACAGCATGGAAAAAACGCGTGTTGAAAATGTTCATTCGGACAGTTCGTGGTAATCGGCAAATATGTTTGTCCCCGGGCTTCATCCCGCCACTTCCTCTTGAACTCAACTCGAAGCAAAAAGTTGACACCGCCGTTCACCAGCCACCATAGGGTGTTGACCCCGGAAAAGAATTTCCGAACTTTTGATTTTCGCCGATCGAATGCTGGAAACCTGATTGTAACTTTACCCTCCAATTCGCGTCTGGCATCGTTGACAAAAGTTTTATGAAACGAGTCGTTAGATTTTGGTTCGGAGCAATTGCGATCCTCGCGCTCATTCATTTTCAAGCGCGAGCAGTGCAACCGCCACCGCATCCCATCGCCGATTTGCCCGGCCAGCGGCTTGATGGTTCGGTGTTGCTGCCCAATCAATGGTCGTTGCGGCCTGTCGGACGGCAAGTGCCACTTGGCGATTTTCCAGTGAACATCGCAGTGCATCCGGACGGACGTTACGCGGCGGTGTTGCACAGCGGCCACGGCCAGCACGAAATCATCGTGGTTGACATCAACAACGCGAAGGTGGTTTCGACGACCAAGCTCAACGAGGCGTATTATGGAATTGAATTTGCCAACAGCGGCGCGCGGCTTTATTGCAGCGGTTCAAGCGACGAAGTGATTCATGTGTTCGATTTCAAGGACGGGGAACTGACCGAAATCCAACCCGTTCTCCTTTGCGATCCACGCGAGCGCAACATCCCCTGCGGCCTCGCCGTTTCGGACAATGCCCGCGATCTGTTCGTTGCCAATGTTTGGGGCCAAAACGTCGCCAAGGTAGATTTGCTGGCCCGCAGCAACGTCACGGAAATCGCCCCGATTCCCGGCGCAGAAAACAAATTCGAACGCAAAACCGAATTCGAAAAAGAAGATCCCGCCGATCCAAATGATCCGGATTTGCATGCCATTACCAAGCGCGCGGTTCTCGATCCCATCGGCCCCGACGCGCCGTTTCCCTACGCATGTCGCCTGGACGATCGCCGCCAGCTTTTATATGTGAGTTTGTGGGCGCGCGCGGCCGTCGCGGTGATTGATTTGAAAACTTTCAAAGTCATTGCGCTTTGGCCAACAGAGGAGCATCCGAACGAAATGGTGCTGAGCAAATCCGGCCGATTTCTGTTCGTCGCCAATGCCAACCGCAACACCGTCACCATTCTAGACACGGTCATGGGCAAAACGCTCGAGACGCTCTATGCCTCATTTTCCCCGCGCGATTTGCCTGGCTCAACGCCGAACAGCCTCGCGTTGTCGCCCGATGAAAACACGCTTTACGTCGCCAATGCCTGCAACAACAACGTCGCCGTGTTCGATGTCTCCACCATCGGCAAAAGTCGCTCGCTCGGGTTCATTCCCGTCGGCTGGTATCCCACTTCCGTGCGCATCACGCCAGACGCCAAACATCTCCTGGTCGCGAACGGCAAGGGTTTGATTTCCATGGCGAACCCAAAAGGCCCTGTACCGGGCAAAAAGAGCACGCCTGAAACGCAATTCATCGGCGTATTATTCCCAGGGACGTTGAGCATCATTGACCTGCCGACAAAAAAGCATTTTCGCAAACAACTCGCTGCCTGGACTGAAGAGGCGTATCGCTGCACACCGCGCGAAAGCGTCACGCAAGTTTCTCCCGAACACGACAATCCGGTCCCAGCCAAGGTTGGACGGCCCAGCCCCATCAAATATGTCATTTACATCATCAAGGAAAATCGCACTTACGACCAGGTGCTCGGCGACATGAAGGACGGCAATGGCGATCCGGACCTTTGTTTGTTCAACGAGCGCATCACGCCGAACATCCACAAGCTCGCGCGCGAATTTGTCCTGCTGGATAATTTTTACGTAGATGCCGAAGTTTCCGCCGACGGCCATGAATGGTCCATGGGCGCGTATGCGAGCGATTTTGTCGAGAAAACCTGGCCGCTGGATTACGGCCACACCAAAAGCAAAAAGTTCCCGTATCCGTCCGAAGGCCGTTTTCCCATCGCAAACCCGGTCAATAACTATCTCTGGGACCGCGCGCGCGAAGCCGGCGTGAGTTACCGCAGTTACGGCGAATTCATCTTCAATGGCAAGGACCTTAAGACTCCCTGTTGGACGCGCACGGCTTCGTTGCAAGGCCATTTCGACCCGTGGTTCCACGGCTTCGATACGAGCTATCCTGACTTGAAACGTGCCGCGCGGTTCATCAGCGAGTTCAAGCGTTTGGAATCGAAGGGCGACATGCCGCGGCTGCAAATCGTTCGCCTACCAAACGACCACACTTCCGGCGGCGTGCCGGGCAAACCGACGCCCATCGCGCAAGTCGCCGACAACGACCGCGCGCTCGGAATGGTCATTGAAGCGGTGAGCCATTCGAAGTATTGGCCGAAGATGGCGATTTTCGTGCTCGAAGACGACGCCCAAAACGGCCCGGATCACATTGACGCGCATCGCAGCCCGGCCTTGGTAATCAGTCCTTACATCCGGCGCGGCGCGACTGATTCAACGATGTATTCGACCAGCAGTTTATTGCGCACGATTGAATTGATTTTGGGATTGCAACCGATGACGCAGTTCGATGCCACGGCCACGCCGATGTTCAACTGCTTTCAAGCGAAGCCTGACGAACGGCCTTACGATTCCTTGCCGCCGCACGTGGACTTGAACGAACGCAATCCTGAGCGCGGCCTGACAGCGGAACTTTCTCGTCACATGGACTTGAGCAAGGAAGACCGGGTGGACGACTCGTTGATGAACGAAGTCATCTGGCGCAGCGTACGCGGGAACGAACGGATGCCTGGGCCCACCCGCGCCGCCTTTGTTTGCGCCCGACCCAAACCCGAGGGTGACGGGGACTAGTTGGGCAAAAGATGTTCTATCGAATGACCAACATCCAACCTACAATTTCTCGCAGGACAACCTGGGACAGGCGGGTTGGATCAACTCTGGCTCAAACGTTTCTTGGGGGCTTCGAAGAGCATCTCATGGGCTTCTTGCAACATGGCCGGGATGCGTTCGGCGAAGGGACTTTTATGCAATACCTTTTGCAACTTCTTCGGATTGATCTTGGCGGCGTTGCTGCCGGGGAACCAATGGTCGGCCTGGCCGAGCAGGTTGTAACGAAACTTGCCCCAGCCGATAAGGTCGAGCGATTTGGCGTAAGTCCAAAGCCGCAGGATTTCGGAAACGTTGATTTCGCCGGGCACTTCGAGGTAGCCGGGCAATCCTTCGAACCAGCGCGCGCACCAGTCCGCGCCAAGGACGCGTTCCATTTCGGCCCGCAACCGTTTCTCAACCGGCGCGATGGTTTCGGAAATCTTATCGTAATGTTCGAGCGCCTTGACGTGCTCGTCGAAATCGGTCGGCCTGGCCGCGCCGCAACTGAGCGTGTGGACTTCCGGCCGCGCGAGGCAGTAAAGGTCGTTGAAGATCATCGGCGACAACGGAGCGCAAAGGTCCACGAGTTTTTGCGGCGGTTCGTAAAGTTTTCCGCCCTTGTCATTCGGGCTGATGATGAACACGCCCATGTCGCGTTGGCGCGCGGCGAGGATGGCCGGCCAGTTCAGGTCGTTGACGAAATACCAATGCACGTTGACGTAATCGAATTCATTCGTCTCGATCGCGCTGAGAATGATGTCGGTGGTCGCGTGCGTGGAAAAGCCGACGAAACGCACGCGACCTTCGCGTTGCAACTGGCGCGCGACGGGCAGGCATCCGTTCTTGCGCAAAGTGAAGTCGAGCAGTTGATGGTTGTTGACGCCGTGGAACGCGAGCAGATCAACATGGTCCAGTTTCAGGTAGCTCATGGATTTCTCGAAAGTCTTCAGGAAATCCTTGGGATTCTTCATCGGAGCGACCTTGGTCTGGACGATGATTTTGTCGCGGGGCAGTTTGGGAAGGACGTTACCAAGCTGCATTTCGGACGAGCCGTAGCCGCGCGCGGTTTCGATGTGGTTGATGCCGAGTTCGAGCGCGCGATGGATGGTGGCTTCGAGATTCTTTTGGTTTTCGGCGGGAACATCCTTGGGGTCCACGTCCTGCCATTTGAATTGGTAACGCATGCCGCCGCAGGAGATGACGGGCATGGAAAGTTCCGTCCTTCCGAATCTTCGATATTTCATGCGAGGCAAGTATGGCAGA
>DASRBR010000261.1:0-3606 GCA_035653495.1 Verrucomicrobiia bacterium | reverse complement strand
ATTCATGAAAGACCACTTTCGTTTCAGCCTGTTCGCGTTTGCATGCATCTGGTTGGCGACAACGATGTCGCTTTGCGCTGCGGCTCAAACAATCGCAACGAACACCCGGCCAAATATCCTCTTTTGCCTGGCTGATGATCAGTCCTGGCCGCATGCAGGCGTCTATGGCGACAAAACGATTCACACACCGACCCAGGACCGCGTCGCCCGCAATGGCATGCGCTTCAATTATTGCTTTAGCACCGCGCCAACTTGCAGCGCATCAAGGGCGGCGATTTTGACCGGCCAATATCCGCACCGGCTCAAAGAGGGCGCGAATTTGTGGGGCACGTTGGACAAACGATTCCCGGTCTATCCAGATTTGCTCGAGCGGGCGGGTTACGTGGTGGGATTCACGCGCAAAGGCTGGGGGCCCGGCAATTTCAAGGCGGGCGGGCGTGCGCGCAATCCCGCCGGGCCTGAGTTCAAGGATTTCGCCTCGTTCATTGCGACTGTGCCCGCCGATAAACCGTTCTGCTTTTGGTTCGGTTCGCATCAACCGCACCGCCCTTATAAAAAAGGCCTCGGCCTCAAAACCGGTCTCAAGCCTGAAACAGTCGAGGTGCCGCCTATCTGGCCCGACGTGCCTGAGGTCCGCGGCGACATCCTGGATTATTACGCGGAAGTCCAGATTTTTGACCACGACGTGGGGCAGATTCTCGATATGCTTGAGAAAGCCGGCCGGCTGACAAACACGCTCGTTGTATTGAGCGGTGACAACGGCTGGCCTTTTCCGCGGGCCAAGGCAAATCTCTACGACGCCGGCACACGCCAGCCGTTGATCGTGCAATGGCCGGGACGAATCAAGCCCGGTGGCGTGAGCGACGACTTTATCAATCTCATGGACCTGGCCCCGACTTTTCTCGAAGCCGCCGGATTGCAGCCGCTGCCCGAAATGACTGGCCGAAGCTTTATCGGGTTGCTTGAAGGAACGGAGGCTGCCGGTTCGCGCAACGAGGTTTTCTTCGAGCGCGAACGCCACGCCAACGTCCGAAAAGGCGACCTGGGCTATCCCATGCGCGCCGTGCGCACCCGCGATTTTCTCTACATCCGCAACTTTCATCCGGACCGCTGGCCCGCTGGCGACCCGGAGATGTGGAAAGCCGTTGGGCCATTTGGCGATGTGGATCCCGGCCCGACCAAGCAATACATCTTGGATCACCGCGATGATCCGGGCGTTGCGAGGCTCTTTCAGTTGGCATTTGGCAAGCGTCCCGCGGAAGAATTATACGATGTGAACCTGGATCCCTGCCAAACCAACAACCTCGCCGGAGAACCCGGCCGGCAGCAAACGTTGCAACAACTCCGGGACCGGCTTGACCGATGGATGAAAGACACCGCCGACCCGCGTACTGGGCCCGACGATGGCTTCTGGGACCGCGCGGCGTATTACGGCCCTCCGCCATGACACCCGAGTTTGCATCTCAATTTTACCGGAGTTTATCGTTTCTCTTCTTTGCCAGCATTGATGAATTGCTCCACTTTTTCCAATCGTTGCTTCAACTCCGTTATCTCGTTCTGCTTCTGGTCTAATTCGGCTTTTTGTTCCTTGATCTTGTCGTTTAAGGCCTGGATCGCCGTCAGCGCCACGCCTTCTTCGTCCACGAACTCGATGAATTTGTCATCATGGCCCAGGCCGAATGCGGCGCGAAAATCCTGCGCCATCGGCCCGACGTGCCGAACGCCGGCTGACTCGTTGGTGTAACGCCAACTCGTCATCGGCAATGCTGCGACACGTGCCAGAATATTTTCGGCGTTCAATGGCGCAAAATCGGTTTTGATGTTCCGATCCGACGGCACACCCGGCTGGGTGCTGATGATGAGCGTGTTGCCATTCGTGCCCAAAACGATGCCGTTGCCGGCCTGCAAAATCACGGCATCGGTCAGTCCGTTCAAGCTCGTCACCGCCTGCCCGGGCGAGAGGTCGGCGACCGTGCCCGCCGAGAAGGCGTACATGGCTTGCGGCGTGGGCGCGACGGGGAGGGGCGGATTCAACTGCGTGAACGAATTGCTCGTTCCGGACGGCCTGACGCCAATGCCCAGGTAAGGGGTAAAGCCGCCTTGATACATGGTCGGATCACCCGGCAACGGCACGGTGAACAGTCCGTTGCTGACGGAAACGGTATTAGTCACCAATAGGCTTAATACCGGGCCGTTGGTTGGAGCATGCAACAGTTGTAAAGTGAAATCGTAGTCGCCGTTGGTCACCAAAATCGTTCCCGAGGTCTGATTTGTACCCACTATATTTGTGTCCAATATCCCTTGAAACGAAACCGGATGTACCCGCGAATAGTAATAGGCGATCACCCAGGGCGGTGGATCGGGCGGCACATCCGGCACGATGGCTGGAACATTGATTGACACCTCGTTGGTCTGGCCGCTGGCCGGATTAACATAGTCGTCTATCACGGTCACCACGTTCGTTTTGAATCCCGCGATGCCAACCATCGAGAACGAGATGGCGGATTGTCCGGGCGCGAGACAACCGCTGTTGAACACAAACGTGATGTCGCCCCAGGGCCCGAGTGTGGCCGACTGAATCTGGCTTGGATTTGCTTGAACACCCGGATTGAAGCAACCGGCCGGCGTGCCGAAATGAACCACCATCCGCACACAATGAGAGGAACTGGCTTGAATCCCGCTCAAATTAATCGTGTATGAGTAAGTGCACAACTTCTCCGCACCTCCCGGTGAATATGTTTCAAGCCAATAAGTCGGCACCTGGCTTGTGATCGAGCCTGAGCCGGAAGCACCGGGAAGACTGAAAGTGCTGGTGATCGTCGGTGGATTTGGAATGGTGACCACGCCGCCGAAGTCGGCCAAACAACCATAAAGCCCCGGGATTTGCAGCGGCGTGTCCGCGCGCGACGAAACTGTGGCCAGCAGGCAAAACAGGATGAGAGACATTATTTTCTTCATGCACATTCCTTTCCCTGAGTTGGAGTTGCGGTTGAGACGGAGGGAACTATATCACGCTGGAACTTTAAGGCCAGTTCCATTTTTCAGTTTGGTAAAAAAGATGGCTGAATCCTCGTTCCTTATAATCGTCCGCTCGCTTTGGAATGGACGTAATCGGCGGTTGCTTTTACAAACGAATGGTGAATTCTGCCAAATTCATCGCGCGGTTCCGGAACATCGGCTGGTTGCAGCCATCAGTCCTCGGCATCATCATCGCCAACCTGGTGCCAGTGGCGGGGCTGTTTATTTTTCAATGGGACGTTTTTTCTCTGATATTTTTGTTCTGGTTGGAGAACGTCATCATCGGCGGCTTCAATGTGTTGAAGATATTGTTTGCCGGGGTCGGGGCGAAGGATGTGCCCGCTTCCCTCCAGATCATTTTTAGCATCGGCAAATTGTTTTTGATTCCCTTCTTTTGCGTTCATTACGGCATGTTCACGTTTGTGCATGGGATGTTCGTCATTTCCATGTTCGGTCATGGGCTTTTGCGGCAGTTTGGCGGGCTCAATACGCACCTGATCTTTCAAATCGTCCGTGAAAACCATCTGCAATGGGCTTTTGGCGGGCTTCTGGCCAGTCATTTGATTTCTTTTTGCTGGGATTATCTCT
>DASRBR010000260.1:0-2366 GCA_035653495.1 Verrucomicrobiia bacterium | reverse complement strand
AATGGTCCGACAGATCGCGCGACTTGCCGATCAACGCCGTCTTTAATTTGCCCCCCAGATTATTTTCTGACATATGCAACAATGCTAGCCATGGTTCATTTCTGGGTAGCCGGTCGCCCGGGTTAGTCACGGGACTGAAGCGTCACCCTTCCAAATGCCGGCGAGGTTAGCTGACGGGCTCGGCCTTGAAAGTGGCCGCGGCAGATGTGCGTCCGCCGTTCGCCCCGTCTTCGGCATTTCGCCAAAGAAATCGGTTCCCCCGCGTCCGCTTCAGGAAGGAAGCCGGACTTAGGCAGGTAAAACAATTCCCCTGACCACCCTCAGGCCGGCTGATTCGCCGTCCTGCCCGGTGCAGGGGACATGATTGACCGCGAAAGAACCATAGCTTTTTCGGACATTGATGCGCTAATTAAAAACTGCCGCAAAAGGATAAATAAATTGTTAAACGCCCTTCTTTCGTGTCAGCGATTACAGCCAAATTGATTGAAAATACGCAAAAACCGAAATTGAATGCTTGTTTATTGGGATCTACGCTCAGTTGAAGCACAGGCTTTGCGCTCAATAAAATCGTTCATCCAGTAATTTTATGCTCGTTGCTAAATTCTTTCTCCTCCAAGTGGCACAAAGTCGTCTCGTTAATCTACGGGATGAGCGACATCATTGGCCGCGAATGGAATCGGCAAATTGAAGGCGGGCGTACGCGCAGTTTCCCTCGGGCCTGACCCTCATTTGCGGGCCTTCAACAGGATATTGGTCGCAACGATCAGATCGCGCAACGGCTTGCCCATCCCGCAGGTTGTTGTTTCAATTTCACGGAATCCTGCCGACGCGGTGAGCTGGCTCAAAGTTTTTCGGGTGAAAAAGCGGATGTGTGGATTGCTTGGCGTGAAATGTTCGTCCCATCTGAACAACGCGATCAACACGTCCTTGAAAAGCCCGTGATAGGGAACGGTGACCAGCAACCGCCCGCCGGGTGCCAGCACACGGTACATCTCGCACAGCGCAAAGCCGGGTTCAAAAAGATGTTCCAGCACTTCCGAACACCAGATCACATCGAAGGTGTTATCGGCGAAAGGAAATGTTTGCGCGACATCGTGCTGCACAAACCGGATGTTGGGATAGGCGCGGGCGTTCCGCTCGATTTGCGACGCGGAAATATCGATCGCGGTGACGCAAGAGGAATGCTCCGCAAGGGTCTTCGTGAACGAAGCATCGCCGCAACCGACCTCGAGGATGGCCGCGTTGGTGGCAATGCCTCGTAGTTCTGCGCGAATCCAGCGCCGGAAATTTGCGGCGTAGCCCTGATTGTCGCCGGAATACTGCGTCCGGCCGTCAATCCAATATTTTTCGTAGTAGTCTTTGTTTTGCTCGATGGCGTTCATTGGTTTTGGAGAGTTTGGGTGAATCCGGATTTGGCAGAGGCCAGAAGGTTTTCTCTGGAAGCTTTGGGCCAGAAATGCATCCGGCCGGTTTTGAAATGCCGATGCGCCTGCGCGCAAGTGATCAACGTCAGGGCAAAGCCGGAAAGGGCCGCCGGCAAATGAGTCAGGCGTTTGATTCCGGCCATGTTCCGCCAGCGTTTGAAGCGGAAACTCAGCACGTCGGGAAACAGCCGCCAGAAGAATCGGGCGCGCTGAAGATGTTCGGCGACAAGCTGCGCCAGCCAATCAGGTTTCGCCTGCTCGTGGTTGCGCAAAGTTGTGGCAAGTTGAACCCGTTGCGCTTCCGGCAATTGTTTCAAATATTCCACCAACACATGGACAATCGTCTGCCCGATCATCTGGCGTTTTTGGTTTTTTAGGAGTTCACCGATGGACGTGTACGCCTCATACACGTGCGAGGCGTTCCGGGCGGTGACGATGCGGCCGGGATTGAGTTCGCGCGTGAAAAAATCCGTGCAGACAACCGCCTTGATAAAACCGTCGTCAATTCCAAGTTCCCTCGGCAGGTAAAGCCGCCGGGCGATGGCAGCCCGAATGCAATAAAGCTGGCCGGTCATCTGTCCCGGGATGGTGCCGTTCATTTCCGAGGTGGCGAGCGAGATGCGATCGCGCCAGGATTTGCGCGGCTTGAGCGCGACGTCTTTCACAGGTTGATCGCTCGAAACGACCGCCTCGGGATTTTCAAGCAGGGCCCGATACATGTTAAACAGGGTTTCGCGCCGGTTGAAGAGTATGTCCGAGTCCACGAGAAACAAAAATTCGGCTTTCGAATCCGAGAGTTCATGCACAAAAGCGTTCCACGTGTGGTTGCGCCCTGCCTGGGAGATTTCCACCACCTTGCATGCAAAACTGCCGGCTGCTGGATGCGAGCTCCTCTGCTCGGCGAAAACAGCCTCGGCAATTTTGGCTGTGCCATCCGTGCAA
>DASRBR010000259.1:0-5516 GCA_035653495.1 Verrucomicrobiia bacterium | reverse complement strand
GCGCGAAACACCAGCAGTTTCATGCGCCGGCGGAGTTTGAAAAGTATCGCAAGGTGCTTGAGGACGTTCTCGAACATAATGGCCGCGCAGATGTTGAGAGTGAAATTGTTTGCAAGGATGGCAGGACGTTTCCGGTGCAGATACGGGCCAGCACGCTAGAGCTTTACGGCCACAAGCTCATCCTTTGTCTTTGCAGCGACATCACCGAACGCAAGAAGGCCGAAGGCCGGATCCGCGAGCAGGAGCAGTTGCTTGAGTTGATTCCGGAAGCGATTTTGGTGCGCGATTTGGACGGGCGCATCCGCTATTGGAACGATGCGGCGACGCGGTTGTATGGGTGGTCGCGCGATGAGGCCGTCGGGCACAAGGTGACGGAATTGTTCTATCACGATTGTTCAGAAGTTGAAGCCGCCACGCGCGCGGTCATTCACGATGGACAATGGCAGGGGGATTTGCACCAGGTGGACCGGGGAAATCATGAACTGCTGGTGCACAGTTGTTGGACGTTGTTGCGCGATGAGCATGATGAACCGAAAGCTGTTTTGCTCGTCAACTCGCTGGCAAGCGAACCGGCGGTGAATCGTTTGCATTCGCGTGATGACTCGAAGGCGTTAAATGGGCGGCGGTAGCTTTTACTTCTCTCCTTCTCGGAATTGCATTTGTGCAATTTTTCAATTTGGAATTCCAAATTTCCGGTTGAGATTTCACATTCCATTTCGGATTTTCATTTCAGACTTTACATTTCGGATTTTTCGGATTTTTTGGCTTTCGGATTCCAAATTTCAGATTTCAGATTTCAGATTTGAGATTTTAGATTTGAAAAAATCTGGAATTCGCATCGGGTAAAACTCGCATCGGGTAAGACCCCATACGTTTGCATCGTCGCTCTCGGTATTTTTTAACCAGAAGGAAACACGAAGTATGGAAATCGAATCTCGCAAAGGCAATGGCCATGGCATCACCCTGGAAAAATTGATGGAAGATTTGAAGGTCGTGGTGGACGATGGACAGGCATTGCTCAAAACCAGCGCGGGTCAAATCCGCGAAAAAGCCGTGGCTGGCGCAAAAGCCACCGATGAAAGCATCCGGCGCAATCCTTATCCGAGCATGGCGATCATTTTCGGATTGGGCCTGGCGCTGGGCATCCTCAGCTACACCCTTCTCCAGGGCGGCGCGGAGGAACTGACCGAAGACTAGGAAAATTTCCGAAAGCTTTACTGGTTCCGGCAAACAATTCCAAATGGGACAGTGTTGAGGCACGCATTGCGTCTTCTTTGTCCAATTCGCGTGAGGAACACGCATTTTTTCTCATCCGCGATTCTCGTTTTTGCAAACTGTCCGGTTCTTATGCAAGCGTGTCTCGCGGGTGACAAAAAACGTTTCATTAATTTTGCGCATGCGATGAAGAGTTTGCGTGAGCAAAAATAATTTTGGGGAGGTTACAAAAAAATTTTCCGATTTTTCGCAGTAATATTTGCTTTTATCGCGAAGCGAGCTACCGTGAGGCATGGGTGAATCAAAGAAAAAAATAACGCCATCGCCCAAGCCAGAGACGCAGGCTGAAGGAGGCCCGTCGCCACTTGGACAGATGCTCTCGCACGAGGAAATGGAGGCGCTCTCAGCACTTCAACTCGTGGACCTCATCGCCGGAAAACTTCCGCCGCAACATTCATCGCTCATGGATCTGATTTATCTCCGCGATCGCATCGCCGCGCTCGAAGAGATGAACGACCAGGCGCGCCAGGCCCTTGAAAAACTCGACGAGATCGTCGAGAAACTCCGTTCACCCGCATTTCGTGTCGGCACATTTTTGACGCCGGTCGAAAGCGACAAGGCGCACGTGTGCGTCGGCGGCACCGATTACGTCTGCCGCGTGGACCCGAAAATCCCGCTCAACAGTTTGCAGATGGGCCAGCGCGTTCTTTGCAACGAAGCCTTCGCCGTCGTGCAAGGTTTGGGCTTTGACAAAAACGGGCCGATCGTGCGCATCGATGAATTGCTTTCCGACGGCCGCCTGCGCATCGGCCAGGAAGCAGGCTTGATGAATTTGGTGCTGCTCCGCTCCGCGTTGCTCGCGAAGGAAAAACTCAAACCCGGCATGGAAGTGCGCCTGGATGTGAACCAGCGCGTCGCGCTGGAAGTCATCGGCATGGGCAAGCGCATCGAGCGCTCGCTGGAAACCGTCACTGAACTGCCATGGTCTGCGATTGGCGGCCAGGCCGAAGCCGTGCAAGCGATTCGCGACACGATCGAGTTGCCTTTCCTGCATCGCGATTTGTTCAAGCGTTTCGAGCACACCGTTCCCAAGGGCTTTTTGTTGCACGGCCCTCCCGGTTGCGGCAAGACCCTGCTCGGCAAGGCGACCGCTTACAATCTGCGCCAGCAAATCAAGGCGCAAACCGGTGTTGACCACCCTGAATTTTTCCTGCACGTCAAAGGGCCGGAAATCCTCAACATGTGGGTCGGCGAGTCCGAACGCCAGGTGCGCGACCTTTTCATCCAATGCCGCGAACGCGCGCGCGATGGCGCTCTCGCGTTCCTGTTCATTGACGAAGCAGAATCCATTTTGGGCACGCGCCGCTCAGGCCGTTACAGCAGCATTCTCAGCACGCTGGTCCCGATGTTCTGCACCGAGATGGACGGGCTGGAGCCGCTGCAGAACGTGGTGGTCATCCTCGCCTCCAACCGCGCGGACTTGATTGACCCGGCGATTTTGCGGCCTGGACGCATTGACCGGAAAATCAAGGTGAACCGTCCTGACAAGTCCGGCGCTCAGGCGATTTACGAAATCTATTTGCGCGAAAGTTTGCCGCTCGCCGAACCGCGCGTTGAACTGGCGCACGCCGTCACGGAAGAGCATTTTGCCCATTCGCCGACGAACCAGTTCCTGGAAATCGTCTTCCGCAGCGGCAAGAAGGATTTCCTGTATCGTGGAGACCTTGCCAGCGGCGCGATCATCGCCGCGGTGGTCGAGCGCGCGAAGAGTTTCGCCATCAAGCGCTCGATATCGACCGGCCAGGAAACCAGCATCACGCGCGAAGACCTCATCCACGCGTTGCATCGCGAATACGAAGAGAACGACTTGTTCCCGCCGACCGATGTGACCGAGGATTGGCTGAAGCTGACGGACTTCGATCCGGAGAACGTCATCAAGCTCGGGCCGGTGCGTCCCGTCCGGAAGGACGCGCAAAGCAGCGGAGTGGTTTGAGCCGCTCCGCCACCATGACGATGTTGTGAAGAAGCAAGCGTTCAAACAAAATCCAAACAACAAGCGCCCGCCAACACCTGGCCAATGGGCGCTTGATTTTTTGGAAAGTGTTTTGTGCTCGGTTGTTTTCTCCATTGCGTTAATTAAAATTGTGTAGCAGTTTCACGCAGTATGTTTTGTCCGCGCATCGCACGGAGTTTCGGGTGAGTTAGCAATGACGCTGCCACCGGCCATCCAGTTTGGGATTGAAACGGAAATCGGCATCGCCCGTGACAATGGCGAAGACATGGACGTGGTGTCCGAATCCATCGCGCTCGTTCGCAGTGTGGTCGAGCCGGGAGTCTTGATGCGTTGGGACTACGGGAGCGAAGATCCGCACGCGGACATGCGCGGCTTCCACGTGCAGGAACTGCGGCAGGACACTGACGAATCCAATTATTACGAGGAGGATTCGCAACGCGAACTCACCTATGTCGAGATCAAAAGCGACCTTGTGCTCGGCAACGGCGCGCGTTTTTACAACGACCATGCCCACCCGGAATACTGCACGCCCGAGTGCAGCACCCTCGATGAATTGATCGCCCAGGACCGCGCTGGTGAACGCATCCTAATGGCCTGCGCCGAGCAACTTTCGAAACAACGCGGCCAGACCGTCCGTCTTTACAAGAACAACACCGATTTTCGCGGCCATAGCTATGGTTGCCATGAAAATTATCTATTGCCGCGTTCGCTTCCCTGGGGACAGCTCGCGCAGGGTGTGCAGGCGTTTTTGGTCACGCGCCAGATTTGCGCCGGCTCGGGCAAGTTCGCCATCGAGGAGGAAGACCGTTTCATCTCGGGCGATTTCCAGATCTCCCAACGCAGCGATTTTTTCAGCGAACTCCAAAGCGTTGACACCATGCAGCGCCGGCCCATTGTCAACACCCGCGACGAACCCCACGCCAATCCGCGGCTTTATCGCCGGTTCCATGTCATCGTCGGCGACGCCAACATGTCGCCGTTCGCGACGCGGTTGAAAATCGGCTCAACTGCCCTGGTGCTCGAAGCGCTGGCGCGCGACCCGCAACGCACCTTGCCGCAACTGGCCGATCCGCTGGGCGCGCTGCAATCCATTTCGCGCGACCCGAAATTCCGCTGGGAAGTGAAGCTGACCGACGGCAGCACCACCACCGGCTTGGAAATCCAGCGCGAATATCTGCGCGCGGTGAAAGTCGTTTGCGACCTCTCGAACCCCGCCAAGGCCGCGCTGGTGAAGGATTGGGAGAACGTGCTGGACGATTTGGAAACCGATTACATGCGCTGCCGCAACCGGCTGGACTGGGTCATCAAGCTTGCGCTGGTGCGCGAATTTCAAGCCGCGCAAAACATCGCGCCCGACGATCCCTGGTTGCAGAGCCTGGATTTGGAATATCACCGGCTTGACCTCGGCTCAGGATTGTATTACGCCCTTGAGCAGGCCGGTTCAATATTGGGTGTGCCCGAGGAATCCGCGATTCGTTGGGCGGTGCGGGAGCCGCCGCGAACGACGCGCGCGCTGGTGCGCGGCAAGTGCATCCAAAAATTTGCCTCAGCGGTCGAGGCGGCGCAATGGGACCATATCACCTTGCAAACCGGCGGCGAGTCCATCAAGATTTCGCTCATGGATCTGTTCGCGCCGGAGGACATTTTGCGGTATGGTAAGATAATTGAAGGTGCGCGTTCGCCGGAAGATTTGCGAACGCTCAAATCGATGTCATAATACAACCAGCAGACACACGAAAAATTTTTATGCCAGACCAAGCACAAAAGACAAGGCCTGTGGGCCCCGGCCCAAGCGGCGGGGGTGACGGTCCCAGCTCACCGAAGGTGGAGAAGCCCAACACGGACGAACTCCTCAAGCGGATGCGCAAGGTGGATCCCGACCAGGCCAAACGCTATCGCCAACGCACCGGCCAATGAGCAGCGAATCGCCGACGCTGGCAGGGGACTTTTTCTCCCTGCTCGCCGCGCAAAAGCTCGCGCCCTGGCGCGGGGAAGCCTCACCTGCGGCGCCGGTCCAGACTCAGGCCACAACGGTCTTCGCCTTCCATTTCAGTGAAGGCGTCCTCATGGCGGGCGACCGCCGCGCCACTGCCGGCAACATCATTGTCACGGACCGCGTGGACAAGGTGATAGAGATTGACGCCACTTCTCTGCTCGCCATTGCTGGTGTTCCCGCAACCGCCTTCGAGATGGCCCGCGTCCTGCAAACTTCGTTCGAATATTATCGCCGCAGCCAGTTGCAACCGTTGAGCCTTCCGGCGAAAGTGCGCGCGCTGGCGCGTTTGTT
>DASRBR010000258.1:0-11642 GCA_035653495.1 Verrucomicrobiia bacterium | reverse complement strand
AAATCACCTGTGGAATTTGAACAACAATTAAATTATAAAAATAACTGAAAACGACCCTGTCCATTTTTTCGGGGGAAGTACATTCTGTCAAATGGCCCGATTTCGTGCTTGGGATTTATTTGGGTAGTTTGGTCTTTGGGTGCTTGGGTGGTTGATACGCTTACTGCTTTGGCGCGCTTTTCGGCTTCGGATCCACGCCATTGCCAGGTTGCACCCACGCAAATTGGTCGTTGTCCTTGAGTTCCTTTTTCAACCGATACATCTCCTTCTTCAACGCCGCGACGGTTTCCTGTTGTGACGGGTCGTTGTAAATGTTGTTCAACTCGTACGGGTCCTTCACCAGATCGTACATCTCCCATTGGTTCTTCTTCCAAAAATAAATCAATTTATGCGTGGTCGTGCGGACGCCATAATGCGCTCGCGTGTTGTGATCGCCGGGATCGTGATAATACCGATAATAATAACTGGTGCGCCAATTGGACGGCACTTCGTTCTTCATCAATGGAACCAGACTGCGCCCCTGCATGTCGTCCGCAACTTTCAACCCCGCCATGTCCATGAATGTTGGCGCGAAGTCGCAATTGATGGCCATCGCGCTCTGCACCGTGCCCGGCTTGATCACTCCCGGCCAGCGCACGATGAACGGCATGTTGATCGATTCTTCATACATGAAGCGCTTGTCGAAAAGGCCGTGGTCACCGAGGAAAAACCCCTGGTCGCTCGTGTAAATGACAATGGTATTGCTGCTCAATCCGTTTTCGTCCAGCCAGTCGAGCAAGCGCCCCACATTGTCATCAACCGCCTGCACGCAAGCCAGATAATCCTGCATGTAACGCTGATATTTCCACTCATCCAACTCTTTGCCCGTGAGCTTGACCGTTTTGCCGTCCTGCTGGATTTCCACCTCGGTCGGTTTGGTGTCGAGCCATTTCTTGAGTTCAGGTCCTTCAATGCCGGCGGGCGGTTCGAGCTTCAAGTCGCGGCGCGTGAGGTCGTAAAAAACTTTTTGCGTGCATTCGTGAATGGCGTCCGTGCGCGTCGCATAATCGTCCCACAACGTCTTGGGCTCGGGAATTTTTAGCTTGGCGAACATCGCCTTGTGCTTTTCATCCGGCTGCCAGTTGCGATGCGGCGCCTTGTGATGGCACATGAGAAAAAATGGTTTGTCCTTGGGCCGGTTCTTCAGGAAATCGATCGCCAAATCGGTGATGATGTCCGTGACGTAACCATGGAAGTTGCGCCGTCCTGTCGGCTCGATGAAAACCGGATCAAAATAAACGCCCTGGCCGGGAAGAATGGTCCATTCGTCAAAACCGGTCGGGTCGCTGCCAAGATGCCATTTGCCGATCATGCCGGTGTGATAACCGGCGGCTTGCAGATACTTGGCGACCGTCGGTTGCGAGCCGTCGAAACGGTTGAACACCGGCACGCCGTTGATGTGGCTGTATTTGCCGGTGATGATGGTCGCGCGGCTGGGCGTACAGATGGAATTGACGCAGAAACAATCGTCGAAACGCATCCCTTCGCGCGCAAGACGGTCTATGTTCGGCGTGTGGTTGATCCTGCCGTTATTGTAAGCGCTGATGGCATGCGCCGCATGATCATCGCTCATGATGTAAAGGATGTTCGGGCGCGAATCAGCAGCGATGGAGACAAAACTGGAAAATGCGAGAAGACACGTTAAGACCAGAGATTTCATGCAATGAAACCATCTTTGTAAAATGCGTGAAATTTGCAAGGGAATTGCGTTAAGCCCAATCCGAATTTGAGCCAAGACTGGCTTGTCGCCTCTGCTCTCGTTGAGCGCCGATTTTGGGAATTGCAAACAACCGAAGACAGGGAGAACGTTGGCCTGATGAAGAGGAAATTCATAGTCCCTGCGCTTTGCATATCCTTGATTCTTCTTTTTCTCATTCTCTTTTGGTCAAAATGGTTTGGCTCACAACCCGTTCTGGTTTTCAAGGGATTCGACAAATTCACCTCTTTGCAACACGCAAAGATATTTAAATTCGAACTGCGCAATAAATCCAGGGAGCCAATTTGGTTTTGCGCCGCTGATCAATCTCCATTCAATCCGAAAATCACCGAGCCGTCTCTTTTTCAACGTTTTATTCCGACAACGAGGGCACTAGGCTTTTCGCAATCATCAGCGATGAAATTAGCTCCGAACGACAGCATCACTCTTGCATGGGTGGTGTTGGATGACGGAACTTCCGTGAAGGCGGGCGCTGCGTATTATTTTGGAGATTTCAAAGATGAAGCGGATTTCCTTGCGCACTGTTTCCTCAGGCAACCCGCCAGCAATGCTCCTTGGAAGTCCAAACTCAGGTACTACTGGCAAAAATATGGAGCCGGGCACAGGCGGCATGTCATCGCCTGGTCGCAACCCGTGACCTTCCACACCGAAAATCCGAAGAAGACGCCGGAGTAAATCGCATCTGCGAATCAGGCGATTGCGTTTGCCTTGGTGTTGCTCCCGCATTCCCAGCCACCAGCCCGCGGCGGAGAACTTGCGAGTTTTTGCTGGTCAGAACCCGGAATAAAGAGTTACATTTGCTCAGAATCCAGTCTAAACCCTTAACTAACCTGACGCTTATGGATATCGTCTTCAATTGTCCCAAGTGCAGTGTTGAGCTGGAGGTGGATGCCTCCGGCAGTGGTGAAGAAATCAATTGCCCCAAGTGCAACGCCAAAATTCGCATTCCCGAACCAAACACGCCGGGCGTTTCCGTCGCCACTCCTGAAGCTGGAGACGGCCAGGCCCGCTGGGGCGGGCCGGCGGTCAATCCCATCGCCTCGTCTGCCGCTGCGAAAATCGAGAGACATCTCAAAGTGCCGGTGCACGACAAACCGGTGGCCACCCTGATCGCCAAGCCGCCCGTCCCGTTGGAAGTCGCCGCCAAGACCAGCGATCGCCAATTGCGCATCAAGACCATCCGCCATCTGGATTGCGTGGAAGTCGGCCGCGACCGTTTCGACGAGATTGTGAGCGATGCTTTGGCAAAGATTGGCGAGCAAAACCTCGTTAGCATCGAGCCCATCAGCTACAGCCACGTGGACATCGGTTCGCAAAAGCTCCTGGACGATTACGGCGTGTTGATTGTTTTCAAAGGCTGAGCCCCGCGGAATCGGGTCGCCGTTTTAAATTCATTTCGCGAAGAGTGCCATTCCATGTGCGCGCAAACGCTGCGACGAAGTGAAGCGATCTGAGGGTGGCAGGATTCATGCTTTCGTTAAACGCTGTGCAGGTCTTTATCGAAAGCGGCTCGCCCGCCATTGTACCCTCAACCATTTGTGATAGAAACCGTATGAAAATAATCGGAATCATTCTTTGTATTCTCGCCATTTTACTCGCATGCTCCCGCGTCTTAGCGACCAGGCAGGTTCCAGGGCAGGACGCCGCGGGTCACTGGTTAATCATCGTCGTTTTGTTGGCGGCGGGAATGCGGCTTTCAGACGGAAAGAAGGAAGCTTAACCCGATTTCGCTCATCGGGAAATTAACTTTTACGGCTCAATTTGTTGCCTTCTCATACGCCCGTAATTGCGTGTACCTGAGTCGCATCCCTTACTGGTGTCGCTGAGCAACAGGGCGGGAATCTGGCAGAATTCATGCTCTCACCCAGTGCGTCGTGCGTGCTGATTTCGAATTTGAAATTTGCCTGAAACCGTTTTTCCTTTTGCTCATCTTCTAATTTCCGTTTTGGCAAACCACCGTATGAAAAAACAACAAACACATGGTGTCATTCAGGAGCGGTTTACAAAGTTGTTCGAATTTCTCAAGGCCTTCAGCGATCTTCAACATCCATTGGTCCGCAACATAGACCGGCAGCTCAGGACACTCTGGCTGGGTAACATTTTTGGGCACTCGCCGACGGAAGTGTCTCAAGATGAGCCGCAGGCGCCCGACAACACGATCATTTTTCGCGTTTCCCGACCATCCGTTTCTCTTTGCCCGCCTCCGCCGGCAATGTTGAAGGACTGGATCAAGCCGGATTGGCAAAAACTCGATGGCAAGGTCGAAACGCTCAGCAGTCGCAACGGCTCTGGCATCGACGGGCGCAAGCGGATGGAGCGCTTCGAGGAAGATCCTCAACGTGCAGACGCGTTGCGGAAGTGGGTCCGTGAACGGGACCAGTGGCTCAAGAAAGAGCGCCCGATGCAGCGCCCTTCGGCCTTGTTTCAGGACGTTTATGAATGGTTCGGAATGCTCGAGCGCGAAGGCGAGCGCGTCGAATTGATGGTTGGCGATGGCCTGCTCTGCTGGCAGCACGAAACGGGGGAATTCAAACATCCTGTCCTGCTCCAGAAACTGGAATTGGAATTTCATCCTGAGAAGCGCGAGCCGCAGTTCTTCTTTCGCAAACGCGAGCATCCGCCCGAGCTTTACCGTGAGTTTCTGCATGCGCTGCCCGGCAGCAATCCCCAGCAAATCATCCGCTGCGACGCGGAACTGAGAGATGCCGAATTTTCCCCACTGGGCGGCCAGGATACACAGGATTTTCTGCGCCGGTTGATTCAGGGCCTTTTTCCCGCTGGCGGCGAGTTCTGCGAACCCGGACAGAAACCCTCCGGCACTGGACCTTATATCGAGCGTCGACCGGTTATTTTCATGCGCCAACGCCGAACAGGCCCGGCGGGTGTTTTTGACCTCGTGCTGCAGGACATTGAGCAACGCCTTCTGGCAGGCGAACCTTTCTCCACCGCGCTCATGCAAATTCTCGGGCTCATCGAGCAAACTCCGCAGCCGCCCGACATGGAAATGCGCGCGCCGACGCTTGGCAATGAGGACGCAGATGTCCTGCTCAGCAAGCCCGCCAATCGTGAGCAATTAGAAATAGCCCGCCATCTGGCTCGCCGCGACTGCGTGCTTGTGCAAGGCCCGCCAGGAACAGGCAAAACGCATACCATCGCGAATTTGCTCGGCCATCTTTTGGCCCAGGGCAAACGCGTACTCGTGACAGCCCACACGCCCAAGGCGCTGCGCATCTTGCGAGACAAAGTCGCCGAGCCACTTCAACCGCTCTGTGTCAGCGTCCTTCAGAACGATAAGAAAAGTCACGAGGAACTCCAGCAAGCCGTGCGTCAAATTCATCTCCGGCTTTCGCAGGATGACTGCAGCTTGGAGCAGGATGCAGCCCGGTTGCGTGACGAACGCACTGCCGTGCTGAACGAATTGCGGGATGTCCGCCAGAGGCTGCTGGAGGCGCGCCGCGATGAAATGCGTGAAATCATCATTGCCGCCACAGCCATCCGCCCGATCGAGGCCGCCAAGTCGGTCAAAGCAGGTGTCGGCAAGGAAGATTGGATTCCGAGCCCGGTTACGCTGGGCGAAGCCCTGCCGCTTTCGCAGGATGACATTTTTGCCCTCTATCAGTCGAATGAACGCATATCTCCGACTGACGAGCGGGAACTCAATGGCTCTCGCCCTGATGTGGCGTCGTTCCCAAATCCCGTGGAGTTTCAACGTGCCGTAGAGGAGATGCAATTGCTTTCGCAGGACTTGCGTTTCGGCACGCAGTTCTGGGCCGATACCGGCGAACCGCAAGACCTCAATGAGTTCGAGCGCATGCTCGAAATGACAGAGCAGGCCATCGAATTTTTCAAAGACAGCGCCGCCTGGCAATTGGATGCCATCCAGGCTGGCCGTGATGGCGAACCTGCCCGCCTGGCGTGGGATGCACTTGCCGACTTCATCGATCAGTCCTGGCGCGAAATTCACGAATGCCACGCGCTGGTGATGGAGCATGGACCCAGCATTGAGGACAGCCGGCCCGCGCGGGTGCTGGTGCCAATCATTGATGAAATCATCAAGTTCGTTTCCGAAGGCGGACGGTTCAATGCGATGACCAAATTGACCAAACGTCAGTGGATGGCTTTCATCCAAACCAGCCGCATCAGCGGCCATGAACCTGACCTCGCCCGCATCGAACATCTGCGTGCCATTCGCGGCCTGCTTCGCATCGCGCAAATCCGTGAAGAAATGTGCGGGCGTTGGGAGCGCTTGATGACTTCGGGAGGCGCTCCGCCCATTGGAGATCTGGGCAACCGTCCCGAACAGGCTTGCAAAGGGTTTGTCAGCCAGATTCGCGCATGCCTCGAATGGCACCGAACTGCCTGGCAACCTTTGGAGACGGAGTTTCGCCGGCTCGGCTTCAATTGGACTGCATATCTTGAGTCCACCGCCCCGGGAGTCGGCGACCATGCCGAACTGAGCCGGTTGCGGAGCGCAGTTGTGGGTGATCTAAAGCGCATCCTGCAAGCGCGCAAAAACCTGCTTCGGCTCCAGCAACTCCAGGAACTTCTTGCTGGCTGGCAAAAAGCAGTTCCAGTGGCAAAGGACGACGAAGCCGCCGCGACCCGACGAATGCGTGAGGCTCTTTCCAGCACTGACGCCAATATCTATCGTGCTGCTTTTGATGAGCTAACCCGTCTCAAGGCATTGGAACCAGATTATCTGCGTCGCACCGAACTTTTATCCAATCTGGCCCAATTTGCTCCTTCTTGGGCCGCTGCCATTCAAAGCCGCTCTGAACCGCACGACCAATCGCAGCCGCCCGGTGATCCGAAAACCGCCTGGCAATGGCGCCAATTGCACGATGAACTGGAACGGCGCGCCGCCGTCCCATTGGAAGAGCTGCAACAACGCATCGAAGAACTCAATCACAGGCTTCTCAAGTTGACCGGCGAATTGGTCGAAAAACAAACCTGGGCCCATCAAGCGCGCACCGTGACCGCCCCTCAAAAACAAGCGCTTGGCGCATATGTCGCCCTGCGCAACCGCGTCACCAAATCGGGCACCGGCAAGAAGGACGCCGAATTTCGCGCCGCTGCTCGTCGTGAAATTGCTGTTGCAAGGAGCGCTGTGCCCGTCTGGATCATGCCCCTGAATGAAGTCGCCGAAACATTTGATCCGCGAATGACCCGCTTCGACGTGGTGATCATTGACGAGGCCAGCCAGTGCGATCCCAGCGCCATGTTCGCGCTTTATTTGGCGCGCCAAACGGTTATTGTCGGCGATGATGAACAAGTCACGCCGGTGACTGTCGGCGTGCAGGCGGAAGAAGTCATGAAGCTCATCCACGGCTATCTCGATGGCATTCCGCGCCGCGAACTTTATGATGGCCAGACTTCCGTTTATGAATTCGCGCAGTGGGCCTTTGCCGGGGCCATCAGGCTGGTGGAACACTTCCGTTGCGCACCAGACATCATCGCCTTCAGCAACGCCCTTTCTTACCGGCGCGAAATCAAACCTCTGCGGGAAGAGAACACCGTCAAATTGAAACCGCACGTGATCGCGTATCAGGTCGAAGCGGGTTTATCCGGCGGCGGCAAAACAAACCTGGCGGAAGCCGAAGCCATCGCCTCTTTGATCTGCGCAGCCATCAAGCAGCCGGAATACGCCGTTAATGAACAAGGCGGCCCGGTGACCTTTGGCGTCCTCTCCCTGGTGGGCGAAGAACAGGCGCTTATCATTGACGACCTTCTTCGTCAAAGATTGCCAGCCGAAGAATATCAGCTCCGCCAAATCCTTTGCGGCAGTCCCGCTCAATTGCAGGGCGATGAACGCGATGTGGTCTTCTTGTCGGTCGTTGATTCTCGAGTGGGAGAGCCGTTGCCGTTGCGCGATCCCGAAGCTCAAATGCGCATGTTCAAACGGCGGTTCAATGTTGCCGCCAGCCGCGCTCGCGACCAGATGTGGGTCGTTTACAGTCTGGATCCGCACGCGGACCTCAAACCGGGCGACATCCGGCGCCAGCTCATTGAGCACGCCCTCGATCCCAAGGCGTGGTCCAGGGAACTTGAAAAACGCCTTCCCAAGCTGGATGCCGATTCAGAAGCGTTGGACGGAGCAGTGATGCGCCGCCTGGTGGAACGTGGATTTAAAGTCCAGCCGCAATTGTCCGTTGGGTCATATCGCATTGGGCTTGTCGTGGTTGGCGCCAATCGCCGGCTTGCGGTCGAGTGCGATGGTGATGGTTGCAAGGACCTCGACAAATTGCGCGAAAACATGGAGCGCCAGATTATTTTGGAACGGCTCGGTTGGAAATTTGTCCGCGTCCGCGGCAGCGTCTTTTTCCGCGATCCCGAGCGCGCTCTTGCCCCGGTCTTCCGCCGTCTGGAGGAATTGGGCATCCAGCCTGAGTCGTCTGCCGTCATTGAGCCCACAACCAAGGGCCGTTCCAAGCTGGAAGCACGCATCATCCGCGTTGCCGAAGACCTTCAACATTCCTGGAGCAGCGGAATCGAATCCAACGGGCTTTCCGGCAAAACCAGAACGGAAGCAAAGCTGGTGACCGTTTAGTCATCGGCAACCCACACTTATGTCGAAACTAAAATATTGCGAGATCAGCAACAAAAGTTACGGCCAAAAGTGGCAGAAGTTCAAACTCTATTACGCCGGCACGCGTCCCAAGCTGATTCGAGATGATGGCGCTTTCAGTTCGGGCAAGAGCCTCCTTGAGGCGCTCGCAACGAAGTTCAGGGATTTTGAGCTCGTCCTCACGCCGGAAGAATCGCGGATACAAAAGAACAGCTCAGCTCGCCAGGTTTTCCTCGCCATCCCCAAACTTCAAAAGATGAACGCCCGTCTGTTCACCCAAAAGAAACATGTGACGCAACGGGCCGTATCACACCTGCTGTCAGATTTGTTTCCGAGGCATTTTGCCGCCGGCAATGGAGTGTCCCGTCCCGCCAGGAGATTGAACTCAAGCAAACTAAAAGTCAGGTTCAATCTTAGAAAGTTGCAGCAGTTGGCGGAAGACTTTCAAAAACGGATTGAAACCGACAACTCCGAAAGCACATGGCAGAAATATTTGAAGCAGAATATTCTTCATATCCAGCCCGGCTATATAGAGCTCATACCCAAAGCCAGTGTGAAAGTGTCCGGCGCTTCATTTCCAGATTTCTTTTTGATCACGTATGACGGTTATCTGGATATTCTGGAAATCAAAACACCATTTACCCCGCTTCTGTCCCATGACAAAAACCGCGGGAAACACGTCTGGAGCCCGGAGATTGCAAAAGCCATTGCCGAGGTGGAAAATCACCTTCAAGCCGTTTCACATTTCGGAGACGACCTGCGCAACAAAGTGAAGGATGGCTACGGAATCGAACTTCCTGTTGTCAAACCTCGGGGAATCGTATTCGCCGGCAACTCGGCGCAGTTTAAGGATAACAAGTCCATGCAAGATGATTTCGCTTTGCTTAGCCAGGCACTGACGAATGTAAGTCTTGTGACTTATGACGAACTTCTTACCAGACTCCGCAACCACATCACGGTTTTGAGCGGGACCAAAGGAAAGAAGGAATAGCCTTCAATCCAGCCAACGCACCGTCCCCGTAGCCGGAAACGTCAGTTTTCAGCCTTTTTTATTTTTTTTATCCCGGTTTATCCCGTACAAGCCCGGTTTAAGCGACTTTGTGTCGCTTAAATCCTCTTGAGCATGCTGGACCGTGTCGCCTAGCTCCTGAAACCTCAATTTTCAGCCTCGCCGCTCCGATTTTTTTCCTGATAGCTGAAACCAGGTGAAACAAGGTGAAACGAGCTGAAACACCCGGTAGGGACGCGCTGCTGCGCGTCCGCCGAACGCGAGGATGGAGGATAGAAGATAGCCAAAGGCAAGCTGTCCGCGCTCCACGCGGCATTATCCGACACAAGGCGACATGATCCGACACAGCCCAGAGGCACGTCCCGCGGACAAGGCTGTCCGCGCTCCGTCGAATTCAATTAGGAACTTAAGAAATCAAGAACAAGGCAAAGGTCTGCCCATTCCTAAGTTCATGATTTCCTGATTCAGCAATTCGTGAGAATTAGTGCAATTCGTGTCTCGCAACCCGGAACCCGGAACTCAGAACCCGGAACCGTTGACGCGCATCCGATTCAAATGTCAAAGAACGTCGCATCCGCCTAGCCTCGGCGGAGGCGGAAAAGAACAGCGCGAACGATAAACGTTCACGCGTCCGCCGTGATTCAACGGAGGGGCGGACGTCCTCCTCGTGATGAGGAGAATAGCAGCGCCCTGGATTCTGTCAAGCAAATTTTATCAGCAATTCTGCAACAAGAACAAGCTCCGCTGCAGGAGTAAGGGGCCTTCTTTGAAGGGAATCCAACGCTCGTAATTATTCATTTCAAAAGCTGGTCGTGGAAAGGAACCAATTGTCCTATTACGGCGTCGAAAGGCGATAGTACTTCGCCGGGATGCCAGACGTGTAAGTATCCGTGAACTGCCAGTCCCCGCCATTGGTGTTGGTGTAGATCGATTGCCAGACGATGGGCCGCGTTAGGTTGGTGGCGGAGTAAATGCGGCTGCTGAAGTTCCTGCTGGTGGACAGATGCAGGGTCACGCTGCCGTTGACATTAACGATCTCGCTGGAAATGACAGGCGCTTCGGGCTTCAGCGGAATCACCAGGACGTCCATGGTGTAGGCCGGTATCGTGACCACGAAGTGGTTGCCCAGTCCAGAAACGCTGTTGGAGCTCGGCCCCGAGGACGGCACTTCATTGGTGTATTGATTGGGACCGCTCCAATTGTTGGTACCAAATTGGTAGACGATGCCGGTGGCGCTCAAGTTTGCGTTTGAGATCGTCAAGTTCACAGTTTGACCGCCGCTTATGCTTTCATTGATCAAAAGGATTCCCAGGTTGCCGTCCTGCCGCACGACAGACTGCGCCCGCAAGGTGGAAGTATCCGAGCTCGCTTTGACAAGGGTATCGCCGGGGTTGCACAGATGCCGGAGCATTTGCATGGCATAAACCACGGGCCCATTAGAGCCACTTCCGAGAAATGAATTCCCATCATAGTCCAGCCAGTCCGCATTGGCAAAAGCCGGGTAGTTCAGCCATGTGGACATGCAATCTGCCCAGAACAGGGCCTCGACCGGTCCGAGAATGGGCATCGTACCTATATTATTGGTCAAATAGGGATAGTTGTTGGCGCCAAACTCGGTGACTGCAATCTGGACCTTGCCGGGGTTGGGACAGTAATTGGTGATCCAATCTTCCAAGCCCGAATTCGTACCCGTGTGCGGATAGGGGCCGGTGCCGTTGATCATCACCGGTATGGTCGTGCCCACCTCCGACAAAAGGTTGGTGCCGAGGTTATCCGAAAAGCCAGGATACCAATGGACAATGAGGAAATCTATGTTGCTGCCGCATTGCGCCAATACTTGCGGAGTCCAGTGCTGGCCATTGTTGACACCGTTGATGTAGTCCCAACTGTAGTCCCCTGGCGGGGTGCTGGCATAAGCTCCCACTTTAATCGTGGGATCCACCGCCTTCATCGCGATTGAAAAGGCCTTGACCGACTGACCGTAAGCGGTCGGGGAGAGGAACGCGTTCGCGTAACGGGTATAGTTGGTGTAGGGATACGGGACGGCGTAATCATTCTCCCAACCTTCGCCTCCATAGTAGCCGTCCCCGTAGGGTTCGTTGCCAATCTCCCAATACTTGACGCCAACGGGCGCGGGGTGGCTCATCCGCAGAAAATTGAAGCCGTCGTCGTGGACCAGCGGACCAGCAGCGCGCAACATCGCCCAATAACCAGCCGTTTGCCAATTATTGCCCAGGGCATCGGTTCCAATATTCACATCATTCGTAGTGCCGTAGATGTTCGTAATCGCATTGCAATACGCCACCCACGCC
>DASRBR010000257.1:0-2164 GCA_035653495.1 Verrucomicrobiia bacterium | reverse complement strand
CGCGGAAAAGGAAATTTAGCCGTCACTTCGCTCGCTCGCGCCAAAATCACCTCCGTCATGCTCGCGTGTGTGCCGATCGGCCCGCAATAGTAGAGCGTCTGGTTTCCGCGCCGCTGGACCCGCGGGAAATTCGTCTCATCATTGCCGCAAAAACCAAGCTCGCGCGGAATCACCTGCTCCGTGAAATAACCCTCGCTGATGAACAACGGCACGATGAACACGCGCGGCGCAAACACTCCCCGCAACACGCCGGCGATGCCCGGCTCAAGCTTCCAGAAACTTTCCAACACCTGGCCGAAAATCCCGCGCCGCCGCAATTCATCGGCGTGTTGATACGTCGGCGCGCTGGAATCGGCGTTCAACGTCGAGCCGTGCCCCACCAGCACCAGCGCCGCGTCGGAAAATTCTGCAACACTCACGCGCAATGGTTAACCCGGCGCGCGTCAAAGGGCAAGAGGCGTTCAATGGCGTTTGAAGAACTGCACCGCGCGTTCGTGCTTTTCGGCTGCCGCCCGCGTCTTGAACGTCCCAAGATTGCGCCGCCTGCCCGTCTTGGGATTGAGTTTGCGCGAATAAAGTCGATAACCGCCCGATGCAAGTTTCCGTATCATACATTCCTTTGACGCAGATGCGCGAGCACCGCACCGCAACTTATTCCTGAAAATTGCAGGTTACAAGTGACGTTGGTTTGAGTGGGACTTAGATGGGGTCGTGCGAAATCGATATCTGCTTAACTATCCCCGGTGGAGCAGTGTTGAAAAGGCGCGTGCCGATGCGAAATTTTTTGGATGGACAGCATACGGTCCGGAAAATTGGAGATCTTGCTCGTCGAGGATGATGACACCGACATATTCTTTGTTGAACGGGCGGCCAGGGCGAGCCAACACGTCCAATCGTTCCACGTGGTGCGCAATGGAGTTGAGGCCATCAAATATCTGAAAGGCGAGCCGCCCTATTCCGACCGCGCGAAACATCCGATGCCCAACGTGATACTCACCGATATCCAGATGCCGATCATGGGCGGGTTCGATTTCTTGCGATGGCTCCAGGAACACAGCGAATGCCGAATCATCCCGGTGATGGTTTACAGCAGTTCCAAGATGGAAAGCGACGTCAAGCAGGCTTACATACTGGGCGCCAATGCCTATTATTACAAACCATCACAAATGAAGGATATGCTGGAATTCCTGCAATTTGCTTATGAATTCTGGGTGCGCTGCGAGTGTCCTCCCATCCCTCCGGCTTGTTAAGAAACAAGATTTGGTGCCGGTGGTGGGACTCGAACCCACACGACTTTTTACGGTCCCAGGATTTTAAGTCCTGTGCGTCTGCCATTTCGCCACACCGGCTGGGCATCCTTGCATTCCTCTCATGCCTCAAACTTTCCCCCGACGCAAGCAGCCAATTTGGCCTCCCGCAGCCGCCAATGCGAAAACGCGTGGTCTTCAAAATCTTTCGCAACGTTCCGGGATTTTGCTTTACAAAATTTTTGCTTTTCAGCATAGCTTTCGTTGACACATTCCTGAATTTCCCCCTGAGGAAATGTTGATCGACAACCCACAAACCATCGAAGGACTCATGAAAAATTGCTCTCGAACGCTGCTCGTCGCCATGGCGCTGTTGGCCTTTGTCTCCACCATCGATTCTCAACTTTCAACCGCCCTGGCGCAAGGCACCGCCTTCACCTATCAAGGCCGGCTTCAGAATAACGGCGCGGCGGCCAATGGAACTTTCAATCTCCAATTCCTGCTCTATACGAACTCCACCGGCGGCGTCGCCATTGCCGGACCCGTCGTCACCAACGGCGTCTCGATTAGCAACGGGCTGTTCACGGTGACGATTGATTTTGGCGCTGCCGTTTGGGACGGCGAAACCAACTGGTTGGAGATCGGCGTCGAAACCAACGGCGGCAGTTCCTTCACCACGTTGAGTCCGAGGCAACGCGTCACGCCCACGCCCTATGCCATCTTTGCCGAAGGCGCGGACGCGGCGGGGATCGTGGGGACCATTCCGCAGGCAAATTTGGCGAGCAATTACAGTGGTCCCATCAGCTTTAACAACGGCGCGAACAGTTTTGACGGCTCGTTCTACGGCATCTTTTACGGGGACAGCTTCGTTGGCGGCAATTTCGTGGGCAACTTCATCGGCACTGGCAGCAGCTTGG
>DASRBR010000256.1:0-8097 GCA_035653495.1 Verrucomicrobiia bacterium | reverse complement strand
AGACCGTTGATCCGCGCGACAAAAAATCACCGAAAGTTTTCCAGCTCGAAACCGCCATGGGCGCGGCCATCGAATGCTTCGACGCCGCCGGCGCGATTGTCGTGCCTCGCACGCGTTTTGCTCCCGTTAAAACCACTTCCGATCTGCTCGCGCTTCGTTCCGACGCGTATGAAGTGACGGACGACTGGCGATTGATGTTGACGCAGGCCGGTAAAGGCGTGCCTCCGGCGATTGATTTGGATGCGGATCATTACAAATTGGTGGACCAACTGGACGCCGCGTTGAAAGATGGAGTTCCTTCGTTGAAACAGTGCCGCGAATTGATTGTGCGCGGGCCGGTGCTTTTCAATGCGCGGAATGTTTTCATTGGCAAAGTTTCTCTGACAAATCCATCCACGACACCCAAACCAGTGCCGGCAGGCGAATACAAAGATGTGGCGAAGGAATTATGATTTTTTAACCACGGATAGACACAAATAAACACTGATATAAAGACATGGACGCCATCTTACAAAAAGGAATGTAACGCGGTGAGGACATCCGCGCTCCTCATGTATGAATTTATGAAACAATTTTAACCCTTAATTCTTCATCCGTGTTCATTTGTGTCCATCCGTGGTTGAAACATTTGATACTTGTTGAATTTGGTTCTTTGATGGAAAATTAACGCGATACTCATGAGCGACTTCAAATTTGCCTGCCCGAATTGCGGCCAGCATGTCGTCTGCGATACCAGCAACGCCGGCATGCAGATCGCCTGTCCCATTTGCCAAACTCTGCTGACGGTCCCGCAACCGCCTCCGACTGCTGCTGCTCCCGCCGCGCCTCCCACTCCCGGCAGGCTCACCATCAACAAAACCGCGCACCAATCCCATGCTTCCGCCCCGCCTCCGGGTGCGGCCAATACTCCTGCCAAACCGGCCTGGGGCACCAAGCCAACACGTGTTCCCGTGCGTCCAAAGAAAAAATCGCCGTTGGTTCCGATCGGCATTGTTTGCGGAGTGCTCGCGGTCCTTGCGATTGTGTGGTTCGCGATTGTTTCGCCTTATTTGCAGAAAAAAGCCGAGCAAAAAAAAGAAGCTGCTGAGGCAGCACAACGTCAGCACGAGCAAGAGGAAAAAGCCAAGCGTGAGGCCGCTGAACGCAAAAAAGCCTCATGGAAACTTGACCTGACCAACGCGCGTTTTCCTGAACGGCCCGCTTCGGGCAAACTGCATGGCACGGATTTCACAGTCCAGAACGCGATTTTTCAAAGCGGCATGCTCGTCCTGCTCCAAACCAACACTTTTCCGGGCCAGTTCATCATCTCAGTGCCGCTTAAGGGCAATGAAACGCTTGCGGGAAAATCTTTTGATATCGCCGCCACTTCCACGAACTCCACCCAACCGCGGATTGTCGCGAGTTGGAAGGACCTGGTGGAGACCAAGCCCGGCGTGGAAACTTACAGCAAAGGCTACGCGATGAAGCTGCAATTTGGCAGCGCGACTGACGGCGGCAAGCTCACCGGCAAAATTTATCTTTGCCTGCCTGACACGCAGCAAAGTTTTGTCGCAGGCGATTTCTCGATCGGTCCGAAAAATCCCGTTGCCGTGCCTGCGGGAGGAGTCCGCGGCACGGCAGCGCCTCCGCCGAGCAACCCTCGCATGCCTTTGCCGCACTACTAAAAGATTATGTCGCTCACCCCTTCCACCATGCTGCCGCTGGGGACAGTCGCGCCAGATTTTCGATTGCCGGACACGAACGGGAAGACGGTTTCACTGGCGGATTTCAAAAGTTCTCCCGCCCTGCTCGTTCTGTTCATTTGCAACCATTGTCCTTACGTGAAACATATCCGCGAAGGCCTTGCGCAATTAGGCCGCGATTATCAAGCGAAAGGCGTCGGCATTGTGGCCATCAATTCCAATGACGTTGCAACTTATCCTGCGGACAGCCCGTTGAAGATGAGAGAAGAGGTGAAAGTAGGCGGCTACACATTTCCATATCTGTTCGACGAGACGCAAAACGTCGCAAAAGCGTATCGCGCAGCCTGCACGCCTGACATTTTTCTTTTTGATGGCGCGCAGAAGCTGGTTTATCGCGGCCAGTTCGACGACAGCCGTCCCGGCAATGGCAAACCCGTGACTGGAAAGCACCTTCGCGCCGCGCTGGATGCGGTTCTTTCCGGCAAGCCGGTGCCGGACAATCAGACGCCGAGCATGGGTTGCAATATCAAATGGAAATCCGGCCACGCGCCCGATTATTCTTAAAAAACCAGCGATGATTGACATGCTTTCCCAGTCATATCAGCGTGATGCCCTGAGCAGCAAAAGAGAGCGCTCTATTCTCGGAAAGTTCCGCCGGATTCGTCTTTTATCTTTCTTCAGTCTCTGCGCCTTGTGCTTTCTTGCGTTGAGCGTGCGGGCGGATTGGCCGCAATTGCGCGGCCCCTATGGAAACGGCCACGTCTCCGCTGAAAATGATTCCAATGTCATCGGGTTTCCTTTGCATTGGAGTGAAACGGAGAACGTCAAATGGAAGACGCAAATTCCCGATCGCGGCTGGTCCACGCCGGTCGTGATGGACGGCCAAGTTTGGCTGACAACCGCGACCGAAGACGGCCACGATTTTTTCGCCATTTGCGTGGATGCCGAAACCGGCAAGATCCAGTTTGCCAAAAAACTGTTTCATTCCGACAATCCGGAGCCGCTCGGAAATCCAGTCAATTGCTACGCCACGCCTTCGCCGGTGATTGAGCCGGGCCGTGTTTACATCCACTTCGGCAGTTACGGAACGGCCTGCCTGGATACAAAGACCGCCAAGGTGCTTTGGCAGCGTACTGATTTGCGATGCCGGCATTATCGCGGGCCATCGTCGTCTCCGGTCCTTTATCAAAATCTTTTGATTCTCACGTTTGACGGCATTGACCTGCAATACGTCACCGCGCTTGAAAAAAACACGGGCAAGACGGTCTGGAAGACCGACCGATCCGCGGTTTGGAACGATGCCGGCGTGCGCGTCACTGCGCCCGGCGACCAGCGCAAGGGCCACAGCACACCATTGATTGCGATGATTGATGGCAAAGCGCTGCTGCTCAGTTCCGGCGCAAAATCCGCCTATTGCTACGAGCCGCTCACCGGCAAGGAACTTTGGAAAATCCATTATCCTGATTTTTCTCCCGCGCCAGTGCCTCTGTATGAAGGCGGTTTGGTTTATTTTGTAAGCGGTGTTGGGAAAACGGAATTGATTGCGGTCAAACCTGGCGGCGAAGGCGACGTGACGGATTCGAACATCGTTTGGCGGCTGCGTCCGCACGTCGGCAGGTTTTCATCGCCGATTTATGTGGATGGTTTGATTTACACCGCGGCTGAAGAAAGTTTCGTGAGCTGCATTGACGCCACGAACGGGCAACCTGTCTGGACCGAACGCCTCGGCGGACGGTTTTATGCGTCACCCATTTATGCAGACGGCCATCTTTATTTTTTCGACGAGGATGGAATGACGAAAGTGCTCAAGCCCGGCCGCACCTGCGAAGTCCTGGCGACGAACACGCTTGCGGACGGGTTCATGTCTTCACCGGCCGCGTCCGGCAAGGCATTTTATTTGAGGACCACAAGCAGCTTGTATCGAATTGAGGATTCGACAACCAAAGTTAATCAGTAAAAGTTTCCACGCTTGTCGAAGGACAGTGCGCCTGCTACAATATGGGCGTGAATGTAAGCGACGAGATTCTGGATTTTTTGGTCGGGCAAATTCCGCCGCAATCGCTGGCGGATTTCAAGGCTTCCGACGCGGCTCGTCAACGAGTCTGGGCGCTGATCGCCAAGGAAAAGGAAACCGGACTTCTACCGGAAGAAAAACTGGAACTGGACGACTACCTGAAGCTCGAACATCTCGTGATTCTCGCAAAAGCAAAATCCGCCAGCGCCCAGCATGGCTGACGCCATCAACCAGCGGCTGCGCAACGAAATTCGGGCTCGAGCATCTCAGGATCGTCAATCTCCGGTCCACGCCAACTGACATATTTCGGATCAAGGTGCATGGCTTCGGACAAGTCACATCTTAGGCATTTCCAAATTTTTAAAATCTCCGCGAATCCATTTTTGAAAATTCACAATCGCGTAAAACGCCATCACGGAATAAGCAGAAACTCCCGCGGCAATCACTGCAAAGAGCGCCCAGTTGGGAAACGGCTTTCCTCCCTTCACTCCCCATTGCGCAATCACCACCACGATCAACATTGCGATGACGAAATAGACAAAACAATTATGAGCACGGACGGCCCTGTTCCTCGTTTCCAATTGGAGCGATGCCCAGGGAAATGCGATGGAGAAAAACACGCCGATGCCCGACCACATCATGGCTTCCCAAAACGGCACGAAAAAAAGCGCATACGCAACGACCACCCCAATCGCGCAAACGGCAACTCCGCCCGCGCTGATGGCAATCGCCTGGCGCGGCGTAATGACTTTTCCTGTCCCGATGTGCAACGAATGCATCCAGCCTCTTGATTTTGAAAGCCATGTTGGATTGATGTCGCCATGCAATCAAGAGTAAACCAGCCCCGATCTTCAGGGGTATTTGTTGACACTTGTTTCTCAAACTGGGGACTGGAAAGCCCCCAGAACCCGCACGCTCGAAAGTGTGCGCTACGTAGCGCAGGCTTTCCAGCCTGCGGGTTCAGGCGACTTTCCAGTCGCCTCTCATGCTGAGCCATATTTCCCTCTTTAAAAACCGTTTCAAGATCCACACATCTTCAGAGCAGATGATATCAGGCCGGAGCCGGGCTGCTGGAACTCCGCCTGAAGGATTGCCCTGCCCATGCAAAGGCGCCACATATCAAAAGCGTCAATGCAAGCACCAGCAACCGCGCGCCCCACGGCGCTGCCTGCGTCGCGACCGTTTCCAGATTGATCCGCAAATCTGTGCTCGGGTCCACCGACACCGCGCGTTTGAAGGTGAGCAAACGTCCCTCCTCGGGAACGTTCGCGCGGATCGCGGCAGGACTGCTCACCGCCGCGTCCTGTTGCTGGATGAGCCGCTCGGCCAATCGCATGAAAGCCGCGTTTTCATCGGCGGAATTGCGTTCGATGATGTCCTTGGCATCCTGCTGCGTATAGGCGATCTGTTTGTGCTCGCGCAAATCGCGCCATCTGCTGCCAAGCGCCGCGGTTTCCCCGGCGGTCGTGGCTTGCCGCAAATTCAAGCCGATCAGCGCCTGCTGCAGCTTCAAATTGTTAAGTTGGACGCGCGAATCTTCGTTGAACGCGTCATCGCCCTGGCTAAGGCCGTAAGCCGACTGGAAGGCGCGCCGCGCCTGCTGAGGATCGCCGTTTTGCAACATCGTGTTGCCCAGCGCGAGCATTTCCTCGGCCTGTTTGGTTTTCTCGCGTTGCGCCACTGCTTCTTTTTCGAGATAAAGTTGACCATCCATCGCAACCGCGCAGGGGATGACCTGCTGCTCTTCCAATTGAAACGAGCCGCCCCAATGTTTCACCTGCCATTTTTCATCGAGAAAAACACGCCACGTGATGTTCTCCAGCGGCAGATCAAATTTAGGAGCGGGCAACTGCAAGTCACCCGCCCCGTGTCCCCCACCGACCCTTGTCGTGTAAAAAAATTCAACGGGAATCGTCTGCCCAACACGGGAGGGTTGCTCCAGCGGGATCAAGAGCGTGTTGGTTTGTGTGTCGGTCCAGGGCCAGACGCCGTTTTGGTTCGCGAACGCAAACCAAAATTTCCCGTTTTGCGGCATCGTCACCGAAAGCAGCCGCATATCGCCCGGTTGCATGTTCAACAACGCGTGCGTGAGCATGATGCCGTCATCGGAAATCACCGATGTGAATGTGATGTCGTTGATGCGCGCGCGCAAAAGTTTTGCCGCTTCGCGCCGCTCCAGTTTCAATGCAAGCTCGAACGCAGGATCGACCAGCCGATATGCGAAATTGGCCGAGGAGGTTGTCAAATTCTGCTGCAACACACGCGGGATGCTCTGCCACTCTGCCGGTTGCAATATCGCGGGCACCGAATCGGGCGGACGCACCTGCAATCTTCCGCCGGATTGGATGGTGAGAAACCCACGCTGCAAATTCACGTCTGCCGCCTGCACGCCGCGCAAGGTTGCTTCCGATGCCAGTTCCGGCATCACGATTTGATACGACGCTTGCAGCATGTATTGGCCAATGATGCGCCGTTGCAGTTTCACCTCCCAATATTGGAGCCCGTTGCTGACAGTTCCTTCGTTCGGCATAAAATCAGCAATTTGTTCGCCCTGAAAATTCACATTGGCCGCATTTGTCGGCAGAAGAATATGGAACGATTTCAAGCCGGTGTTCTCGATCTGATACTGCAAGTTCGCCGTCACTTTCATCTGCGCTTCGGAAATAAGCGCGTGTTGCAGGCTCGTGACTTGTATCCACGGTTCGACCTGCTCGATGTCGAGCGAAAGGTTCCACGGCGCTTGCAGAACCCGGAACGCCAGCACGCCCTTTTGGCGGATGCCGGATTTTTGCGGGTCCAATTGCGTCAGGCCATCGCGCCTGGCGACCTGCAATCGCATTCCCTGTTCGGGCACGATGAGCAATGTGCCGCGCTGCTTGGAAGCTTCGTGCAACACAATTCCCGGCGCTGTCCAGCCATTGGTCGCCTTTACGCCCGGTCCGCTGAGACTCAACGCGAATTGTTGCTGCCCTTCCGTTTTGCCGCGCAAGTGCATCGTGATGACGCGACCAGCGTCCGTTTTCGACTCCGTCCAATGGCTCAGCGAATCACCGCTGACGGATTCCACATCCATTCCCGCCGGGAGCAAAAAGCTCAGTTTAAAAATTCCCGCGCGGGTGATGTCCACCGTGAGATTTGCGGCCAGAACCGTCCGGTCTTCACCGAGCGAAAGTGTGTCCTGCGATTCGACGCGCACGTCCGGTTCAACCGCCGAAGCCTTGATTGCGGCAACCGCTTTGCTGTCCGCGTAACGAAACGCGCGATGCACGGTGAAACCGGGAAATTGCGCCTGCAGCAATTGCCCGACTCCGGCCGGAAAATCTTCGAGATTGATGGGCGAAAAACCGTTCGCCGTCACGTCGTCCAACTGCACTTCATTGCCGGTCGCGATGCCGAGCTGCCCGATTTGTCCAGCCGCGTTCTCCACGGAAACCAAACCGACCGATTGTTCCAACGGCAACGGTCCCGTGGCGACTTGCGAACGGATGACCAGCGCGAACGGACGCGATTGAGGCGGATTCAAATTCACGCGCAGCTTGCGCGTGTCCGGATCGAAGCGCCACAACGAGACCAGAGGCGTCGAGCCCGAAGGATTAGGATCCATCACGTCGGTGACGGTCGCGCCTTTGGGAACATCGAAGGTCAATTCGCTCAATTCGCCTTGCGCAGGACGCAAGGCCACGTAATGCGCGCCTTCAATCACTCCCGCCGACGGCACGTAAAGCTGGTAAAACTCCGCATAAAACACCGGCTTTTCGCGCTTCACATCGCGTGTGCGCGGGTGCCAGCCGATTTGCGTTTGCGACAGCGGCGACAAAACCAGCGTCGCGACGGTGTTGCTGCCCCTGGTCTCGCGTTGGATGGAAACCGCCTGCGGCGAAGTGACGTCCACGTCCAGATTCGACAGCGTGAGGTTCACTTGATTGATAAGGCCGTTTTGCGTTGGCAGGATAAAGCTGCTGCCATCACTGGATTTCGAAACCTGCAATTCGTATTGCACCTCGATATCGAACACACCGTGCTCGTGCGCGATCAATTCCTGCGCGCGCCTTCCGCCGATCACTGTCTCTTCCAGCTTCAACGCGCGCGTCGGGTAGATGATGCGTGTCAAAACCGCCGGTTCGAACAACACCGGCAACGCCTGCCCCTTCTCCGCTTGCCAATGGATTTTTTCAGTCGCGATCGCAAATTTATCTTCCAAACGGATTTGTTGAGTGACCGATTCCGCAATTGGCGATTCAACCAGAATGGGCTGCTTTGTCCGGGCCAACGCGGCTTGCCCGCAGCTCAGCCAAATCAATCCGCCGAGCAAAATTGCCGCGGTCGCTGCCGCTGGCGCGGAACCGCTTTGCGAAATTGCGGCTCGGGGCAATTGCCACAGGCGACGCAACGCCGGAACCA
>DASRBR010000255.1:0-9247 GCA_035653495.1 Verrucomicrobiia bacterium | reverse complement strand
AATGACGAAACATCGGAAGAAAATACCCAAGTACCCAAGCACCCAAATACCCAAGGAAATCCCAAGCCCGAACCGCTCATTTAGGAATTTGAGCTTGGTGCTTCTTTGGGTATTTGGGTATTTCGTCATTGGGTATTTTATTTCATTGCTTCACGAGTGAGCGTAGAATGGAAAGGTTCTCCACGTCTTCATGCAAGTCCGGGGACTTGGGTGTCTCGAGGCAACCGGGCAAATCGCGGAAGCGCGCGTCGTTCACGATATGTCCAAAAGCTTCGCGGCCAATTTTTCCCTGGCCGATGCCGGCATGACGGTCCACACGCGACCCGAGTTCCGTCTTGGAATCGTTCAGATGAAACGCAAGCACCTGTTTGATGCCGATGAGCGAATCCACTTCGCCAATGGCCGCATCCCATCCTTTGCGCGTCCGAATGTCATAACCCGCTGCAAAAAAATGCGCCGTGTCGAGACAGACGCCGAGGCGTTTCGGACTGTCCACGCGATCAAAAATTTCGGCGAGATGCCTGATTTGGTTTCCGAGCGAACTGCCCTGGCCTGCCGTGTTTTCCAAGGCGATGCGCACCGGCAAGGTTTTCGTAGCTCGAAAGACTTCGTTCAACCCCGCCACGATGCGTTCGATGCCGACCGCTTCGCCTGCGCCCAAATGCGCGCCGGGATGGAGGACAAGAAACGGCACGCCCAAGCTGGCAGCCAATTGAATTTCTTGAGTGAGCGACTTGAGCGATTTCTCGCGATTATCGGACTCCGGCGCGCCGAGATTGATGAGATAACCGGCATGACCAAAAATGCTGCGCAATTTTCCCGCCGCGACTTCGTCGGCGAACAACGCCAGGTCGTTCGGCGGATATGGCTTGCCGAACCATTGCATGTTGTTCTTCACGAAAATCTGGACGATGTCGCATTGGATGCCGACGCCTCGTTGCAAGGCTTTCCAAACGCCGCCGGAAGTGGACATGTGCGCCCCGAAAATCATTCTGGCCGGATCCTTCTATGTTTTCGCGTTGTTTCACGCGCGCGGCAATCCGAAACCAGTTTTTGAAGTTCCTCGATGGTGTGGCCCAAATGTTGTTGATCAAAGTGCAAGATGAAATGCAGCCGATTGGCAGGTTCGGCCGGGTCATGGATTTCTCCGTGAAGGTCGATCTGTCCCTTGCCGTGAGCGGCCAAACGAAGTTTAAGCTGGTTGTCCAGCGCCTTGAATTCCGCGGTTCCTTTGCCCGCTTCGCTCAAAGGGCGAAGCTCGCCCAAAAAATCAGCCATCTCATTGATGACGAATGTCGCGGCGACCTTCGCCCGAAATCCTCCGGTGCGGACGCGCACGTCCACCACCATCCAGTTTTCATCCCAAAAATCCGCGTCTTTCTCCCGTTCGTACCGGACCACGTCCATTTCCAGCCGTTCATGCACCGATTGGCCAAAGGAGATAATCATATGTTTATGTGAAAACGTACGCCAACCAGTGGCTCCGCACAATAACAGCAACCTGCTCACCATCAGATGATTGCCCCTGTGCAAGCCCTGCCTGCCGATCAAGCCTTGACCTTTGGCCGTAATTTGGCACATTACCCGGCTCGACTTGACCGAAAAATTTATGGAACACATTCGTAACATCGCCATCATAGCGCACGTTGACCACGGCAAGACCACGCTGGTGGATTGCCTGCTCAAACAATCCGGCACATTCCGCGCCAACCAGGCGCAGGTGCATGAGGAGCGCCTGATGGATTCGATGGACCTCGAGCGCGAAAAGGGCATCACCATCCGGGCCAAGAACGCCGCCTTCAAATACAAGGATTACCACATCAACATCGTGGACACTCCGGGCCATGCGGATTTCGGCGGCGAAGTCGAGCGCATCATGAACATGATCGACGGCGTGCTGCTGGTGGTGGATTCCGTGGACGGTCCGCAGGCGCAAACGCGTTTCGTGCTGCGCAAGGCGCTCGAAGCCGGCGCAAAACCCATCGTGGTCATCAACAAGATTGATCGCGACAACGCCACGCCGCACAAGGTGCTGGACCAGGTTTTCGATTTGTTCGTGTCGCTTCACGCCACGGATGAGCAACTGGATTTTCCGGTCATTTACGCGAGCGCCAAGGAAGGTTTTGCCAAGGCGGAATTGAACCATGTCAGCGGCACGATGGAGCCGTTGTTCGATGCCATCATCAAGCACATCCCGCCGCCTCGCGCACAGGCAGGCGAAGGATTCAAGCTGCTGGTGGCGAACCTGGATTATTCCGATTACGTCGGTCGCATTGCGCTGGGCAAAATTGTTTGCGGCAAGGTCAAGGTCGGCGATCCGGCGGCGTGCCTGCACGGCGATGGCCGCAAGGGAACTGGCAAGATTACCGCCATTTATCATTTTGAAGGGATGAAGCGCATCGAGATTCCCGAGGCGCACGCTGGCGACATCATTGGCGTGGCCGGTTTCGAGGAAGTTTTCATCGGCGAAACCATCACCGACAGTCCCGACCGCGCTCCCCTGCCCTTCGTGCCGATTGATCCGCCGACCATCCAGATGCAGTTCGCCGTCAATGATGGGCCGCTCGCCGGGCAGGATGGCAAGCTCGTCACCGCGCGGCATATCTGGGAGCGGTTGGTCAAGGAAACGCGCACGAACGTCGCCTTGCGCATCGCGCAAACCGAGGCGCCGAACATTTTCAACGTGAGCGGACGCGGCGAAATGCAGATCGCCATTCTCGTCGAACAGATGCGCCGCGAAGGCCACGAAGTTTTGGTTTCGCGCCCGGAAGTGATTTATCACAAGGACGCCAATGGAAACCTGCTGGAGCCGATTGAAAAATTGTTTTTGGAAATTCCCAAGGAAGCGATGGGCGACGTGATGCAAAATCTCGCCTCGCGCAAAGGCGAAATCACCAACATGAGCCATCACGGTGATGAAGTCAGCATCGAGGCGATGATCCCGACGCGCGGGTTGATTGGCTTCGAGACGGATTTGGTGAACCAGACGCGCGGCCTTGGCGTGATGAGCCATTTGTTCCACGAATACGGTCCCGACCGCGGTGAGATTGCCGCGCGCAAGAATGGTTCGCTCGTCAGCATGGAAAACGGCGAAGCCATGGCTTACGCGCTGAACATGGTGCAGGAACGCGGGCGTTTGATGGTCGAGCCCGGTGACCAGATTTACATCGGCATGATCGTCGGCGAAAACGCGCGCGAGAATGATATTCCCGTCAATCCGTGCAAGGCGAAACGCTTGACCAACATGCGTTCGCAGGGCGACGGCAAGGGCATCCAGCTTGCCGCGCCATTCAAGCTTTCGCTCGAACGCGCGTTGGAATACATCGGGCCGGATGAATATGTGGAGGCCACGCCGAAGAACCTTCGTTTGCGCAAAAAGGAACTGGACGAAACCAAGCGTAAACGAGCCGCGCAAAACCGGGCGGTGAAGGTGATCGAGGGTTGAGTCCGGGCGTATCTCATCACTGGCCACAAAGACCTGAATTTTTCCAGAATGGCCAGGCGACTGGAAAGTCGCCTGAACCCGCAGGCTGGAAAGCCTGCGCCACGTAGCGCAGACATTCTTGTCTGCGGGTTGTGGGACTTTCCAGTCCCACACTTCAGGACCCTGTTGAGATGCACCCGTTGAGTCCGTGCGGTGAAAGTTTGGATTGCCGACGTGATTGGAAAAGATTAGTGTCAGGCTTTCACGGTTATGAAAGCATACCTGATCACCACCGGCACAATCTTCGGGCTGATGGGTTTGATGCACATCTGGCGCGCCATTGATGAATCGTCCAAAATGAAAACCGACCCCGGCTATTTCTTCGGCATGGCAGCTTTGGGTTGTCTTGCAGCCGCGCTGTCCATTTGGGCGTGGAGATTGTTGTGGGCGCGTTCTGCAGGCAATTCCAGCCCGCCTTCTGCCTGAACGACCGCAACGCCCCTCAAAGGCATTGGACGGCTCCAACTTGCGCTGCGGCAATGTCCTACACAGTTTCCGCATTAGTACGGGTTGACCCATTTCAGCGGTTCTGGCCTGATGGGAACATCCTGTTAGATGAGCGGAACCCGTACAAATTCCATCGTGCGACTGCGGGCTGCGGCGGTGTTCGCTGCCGCCATTTGGATCGCCAATGCCGGCCATTGCCAGGTGCAGCAATATCAATTGACAATGCCGCTCAGCGGACACGAAGAGGTCTCGATTTCCGATTGGGGAAACAACGCGGGCATTCATCCGAACGTCATGTCGATGGATTTGGCCTTCAGTTCCCTTTCCGAAACGATTTACCTGGACCCGGTGAACATGACCGTGCGGCAGGTCGGATTGATTTCGCTGCAGTCCGGCCAAACGTCCCAGACGTTCCAGGATGGACATTATTTTTCCGGACAATTCGCCTCGACGTCCTTGACTCTTTCTCAAAACCTCCCGAACGGCGGGCTCTCGTTTGACACCGGCGCCCAGCCCATCGTGTGGGATGCAAGTTCGCACCAATACACCCTCAACGCGCCGTTGTTCGGCAATTCGCAAATCCTCAACCTGTCGCCGATTTCTGGTTCTTACTCGTTCAATATCGGGCAGCAGACTTACACTGGCAATTTCAGTTACGCGCTGCAAAATCAGTTCAATGCGCCCCACGCCTTCACAACGTTCGCTCCCGGACCGGGCGGACGAAGCCTGATTGCGAGCGGCCTGGGCATGCAACAAGACGGAGGAGATGCAGGTTTTTCTTCGCATCAGGACATCGTGGATGTCACCGCTGCGGACGGCTTCCAATTGGAACTCATGCCCGGCGAAGACGACGGCGTGGATTATTTCGATTGGAGCGCGAATGGACCGCCTGTTGCAACCGAGGTGCCGCAAGTCGTGCCCGAACCCGGCAGCTATGTGCTGATTGGACTCGGCCTGGCCGGATTGTTCTTCCTGCGACGCAAAGGAAATTAGCGCGCTCAATCCACATCGCCAACGGTTGCGCGCACAACTTCCTCAGCCGTCGTGAGACCAGCGAGCACTTTTCTTACGCCATCCTCGCGCAATGTGCGCATGCCCATTTCGCGGGCGCGAATGCGCAACACCGACGACGGCACGCGTTCGTAAATCAATTTGCGCGCCTCGTCGTCAATCACGAAAATCTCGAACACGCCGAAGCGCCCGCGATAACCGCTGCCGCCGCATTCGTTGCAGCCCTTGCCCATCATGAACGACGCGGTGTTGGGGACCTTCGACGCGTCGAGGTTCAACGATTTCAATTCCGTGTCGGTCGGCGTGTGCGGAGCGGCGCAGCGTTTGCAAATCTTGCGCACAAGCCGTTGCGCCATCAGCGCGCGCGTGGACGATGCCACCAAGAACGGCTTCACGCCGATGTCGATCAAGCGCGTGACGGCGCTGGGCGCGTCGTTGGTGTGCAGCGTCGAAAACACAAGGTGACCGGTGAGCGACGCATTGATGGCGATGCTCGCCGTTTCAAGGTCGCGAATTTCCCCCAGCATGATCACGTTCGGCGCCTGGCGCAACATTGAGCGCAACGCCATCGAGAATGACAGCCCCACCGTTTCATTCACCTGCACCTGGTTGATGCCCGCCAACTGATATTCCACCGGGTCTTCGACCGTGATGATTTTGCGGTCAGGCCGGTTGATGAAATGGAGGCAGGAATAAAGCGTGGTGGTCTTGCCGGAACCCGTCGGCCCGGTGACAAGCAAAATGCCGTCGGGCAATGCGATCAATTTCTCGAACGTCTGCTGGTCGTCAGTAAAGAAACCCAACTCCGGCAAGCCAAGGCGCAAGCCTTCCTTGTCGAGAATACGCATGACGATGCTTTCGCCGTGGTTCGTGGGCAGGCACGACACGCGCAAATCGATCAGCTTGGCGCCCACCTTCGTTTGGATGCGCCCGTCCTGCGGGATGCGCCTCTCCGCGATGGACATGTTGGATTGGATCTTGAGCCGGCTGAGAATGGATGCCTGCAAACGTTTTGGCGGGCTTTTCATCTCGCGCAACACGCCGTCAATGCGGTAACGCACGCGGAAGGTGCGCGACATCGGTTCAAGGTGAATATCCGAAGCGCGCAGCTTGAATGCTTCCACGATCAAGCTGTCCACCAGCTTGATGATCGGCGCGTCGGCATCTTCCTCCTCGGCGTCATCCTTGAGCGCGGCGATGCCCACATCCGACTGCGTCAACTCCTGGATGGTGGCGTTCATCCGCTCGTCGCCCTTGGGACCGGTCTTGCCGCCGTAATACTTGTTCAACGCGGCTTCAATGTCCTCTTCGCTGGCGACTTTCGGCTCAATCTCCGCGCTGAGCACATGGTGAAGGCTGTCGAGAGTATCGATGTCCGACGGATCGCTGATGGCGACGTGAATGGTGCTGCCGACCTGCGCGATGGGAATGGCGCGATATTTCCGGGCGAGGTCCCGGCGAATCAAAGCGATGACATCGTCGCTGATCCGCAGTTCGCTCAAATTCACCACTTCAGCGCCGAAGTGCGCCGCCTTGGCCTGGGTGACATCCGCGGTGCGAATCAACTTGTTCGCGACCATCAAATCCACCACGCCTACATGCGCTGCGGCTGCTTCCTCCCTTGCCTTGGCCACCTGGTCCGGCGTGATGAACCCGAGGTCGGCCAAAATATCAACCAAATAATCGTCTTTTTCTGCCACAAATGCCTTTCAACGTCGTGGAATCACCTCACACTATCCGCCGCGTCCCCAAAGTCAAATCCGGGCATTCGCGCAAAATGAATCACCCTGAAATTAAACCAAATTGCCGCGCCGTTCGCAAGCGGGCAATTTGTGGGGCGTGAACACGGCATGGCAGTTTGCGGCCATTGGGTGTCAACCTTCATGCAAAAAAAATTTCTTTTTTTAAGCCGGTTTATCCGCGACAAGCCGCGACAAGCCGCGACAAGCCGCGACAAGGCGCGACAAGCCGCGACAAGGCGCGACAAACGTCCGTTCTTAAGCGCGACAAGCCGTTCAACGATGCGCGTTTTCATCGGATGATATAGTTCAATTCGTCGCCAAAGATCTCCCGCTTGATGGCTTCGATGCGCTCCTTTTCCCTTTGCTGATCCTCCTCTTTGAATTTGTTTGCCAAAGGCAGCGCGTGCAAAACCGCCTTGGATGTCTTGAACTCGAAGCGGTCCCGCGCCAAAGCCAGACGGCCCAATTGTATCTCTTTCTCCTGGCCTTCCAGCACGATGCGTCCAAGGGCGGCAAGTTCCTTCACCTCGGCATGGTCCATCGCCTTTTCCAGCAAACGCGTCGCGATGACCTGCATCGAGGACTTTCGCAAATCATCCATGTTCGCCCCGGCGCGGATGACCTCTTGCGCTGCTTTCTGGGCGTCGGCTACTTCTTTTTGCGCCTGGAACTTCAGCGCATGCTGATATAAGCGACCGATGGACTGGAACGAACAATTCACGCCCAATTCCTCCCGCGCACGGCGGGCTATTTCCCGGTAAGGCAACCGCTCTTCGAAGAGCCAATGTTCCATTTTTTGCCGTTGCTCCGGGTTGAGTTTGTTCCAGGTTGCGTCGCTTCGTATTCTTCTAATGGGTTTTGGAGTGGTGTTTTCGTTCATAAATTTTTTGGTTTATAAATAATGGAGTTTGAAATGAGGTTCGTCCCGCTCCGTAGGAGCGCCGGAAATTAGCCAGACACGCAGTGTCTGGTGGTGGCGCGTTGAATGGTCGCGTCCTGAAAAGACGCTGGAAATCGTAATCGTTCGAATTCATTGCGTTCAAGTCACCGTCCTTTCAGGACGGGTTTTCTTTGGGGCATCGTACCAGGCACGTCGTGCCTGGCTAATTTCCGGTTGTCCCTGCGGGACACGACCTTCCGTCTGCCACCCCCAGACACTGCGTGTCTGGCTAATTTCCCTTGCTCCTGCGGAGCAAACGCCAGTTGTTGCGCGGGCAAAATGTGTGTTCAACATTTTTTCTCCATCAATGTACAAAGCATTCCCTTTCGCGATGGAATGGGCGGACAGGGCTGTCCGCGCTCCGACGGGTTTGTCCCGCAAGGGACAACCGGATATTAGCCAGCCACGCAGTGGCTGGAAAACCGGCCAAAGCCCTTTGCGTCCTGAAAGGACGCCGGAAATCGCTCGTATCTCATGGGCGTCATCTTTCCTTCGTCCCTTTCGGGACGATGAAATCAATGGGGTCGGGCCTGAAAAAATTGGGAATATGTGTATGCATTTTCAAATGAGAACCGTTCGGTCTTCCCACGAATAATTTCGTGGGCGCTGGATACGAATGGTTTGTGAGGCGCAGGCTGGTTTGTGCGCCGCGTCCAGCGCCAGAGCCAAACTCCAGAAATGGTCGGCATGACCGGCCTCATCGCGAGTGGCGGCGATGCTCACCCGTCCTCCGGGCGAAGTGATCTTTTCCGGCTTGCGCAAATCCGCCCGCAACACTTCGTCGCGCGGATGCCGGATGCGCCTGTCCTCGTAAACGCGCAACAATTCCATCGCCAACGCCTCGGTCACCCGCACGCTTTCGCGCCTGCCGCCCTCCGCTGTGATGTTCCGGGTGGCCGGCACCGTGCTGGCGAAATTGATTCCATGGATGCGCGAACGGCCAAACTTTTTCTGCGCATATTCGAAAAGACCCAAGCCAAGCCCCGTCAGGTCCATGGCGACGCGTTGGAAGTTTCGCAACCGGCACAGTTCGCCCAAGCGCAATTCCTGTTCCGGCAGGCGCATGTCGCGCATCCGCAGGATGGCCCTCACGCGGAGTTCACTTCCCGCCGGTTCAAGCACGGTGATGACGGAAAGATCGTTCTTGCGGCCGACGTCAAATCCCGCGTAAAGCCGCCCGCACGACTGCAACAAAGCCAGCGCGTCCTCGCTCCAATTCTGCTCGCAGATGATGCCGATGTCGTCGCGTTCCGCCGCGCTGATCAATTCATGCGTGAGCAGCGTGAGGCTTTCATCGGCAAAGGCGCATTCGAGGTTTTTGCGGCCATCCTATCGATCTCCTCTATTCTGTGAAATCTGTGCAATCCGTGGCCTCATTAGTAGAAATGGGAACATCGGCCACCGATTTCACCGATTCCACGGATAAAGATCGAAAGCTTTTTCCAAGTTGGCAACAAATGAGGTGAAAGCCGAACCAGACTTCCTGTCGGTGTTCGGATTGTAGCTCACTCATAGCCAAACTTTTCGCAGTACGGCGCGAGCAGCGGCAAAACCGGCCCGAGATATTTTTCATAAGCGCGCCAGCGCCCGACTGACCTGGTATAAACTGGCTTGGAAACGTCG
>DASRBR010000254.1:0-2578 GCA_035653495.1 Verrucomicrobiia bacterium | reverse complement strand
GCGCCGTCGGAGTATTGAAAGAGAGCGCGCGCACCGCAGATTGCTTTAATCATTCAGGCTCCGAATCTCAAAGAACGCGCTTTTAATTCAAGATTCCTCTTCGGACTAAAAACAAAAAAGGCCGGCATTGAAACATGCCGGCCTTTTTAAGTTTTTGGCCTGCGCCTTAATTATAGACGTGATTAGTGGGCAGAATCCTGCACGTGGGCGGAGACTGGAGGTCGTTGATGCTGTAGCTGGTAGCGAACGTTCCCGAAACGTCTGCCGGACAAAACGGCAGCGAACCATTGGCGCCACGCCCCATGTAGGGCTGTATCTGAACGTCCACCGGCGTGTAAGTGTACGAGGCCCTGTTGTCCAGGGCCCAGTTCTGTTTCGCGCCGTCAATCTGGCGGAGATTGTAGATACAGGCGTTCTGTTGTGAGTTGGTGCGGGCGTGCACGAAGTTCGGGATCGCGATGGCTGCCAGTAACCCGATGATGGCCACTACGATCATGATCTCGATCAACGTAAAGCCCTTTAACAAGGACCTGTTGCGTTTCATAGGACATATCTTTCCAATGCGGCCTGAACGCGGCACAAGGCTCTTGTTATAATATAATAGCTGCAGTTGTTCAGTCATTGCCCGTGCCAACCGCAATTCATTGATAGCAAGCGCAGTGCCGCTCTCAATGTCCAGAAACGGTGCGTTTCCACAGCTTATCCCCAATGCATTGTGCAAATCGACAGTTCAACACCACGTCAGGCGTTGAAGAAAGATGGGAAGTGTCTCAGATTCGGGACATTTGTCCAAAAATGAGACGCGGCATTTTTTCGATTTTTTATGCCAAAAATGCGAAAATCCGGCGCACAAGGCTCTACGTCCGCGTTCCAGAGCCGCCGCGCAAGCTCAGCACCAGCCCGAAAACCGCAATCACAGCCCCGCCAACAATCATCCACATGGCGTTATTGGTCGGGTTGCCAGTGAAGGTTTTTGAAACGTTGGACGCGAACGAGTGCGACTGCTGGAATCCCAAAATCAGGAGAACTATGCCTCCAACTAAACATGCCAATCCAATAGCCCGGTTCATGTGGTTCCTTTCCGTTAATTCTTGATACTGTATTTCCGAGCGAACCACCTTCACCATGGGGAGTTTTTCTGCGAGAGATGCGGAGAACAAGCTTTTCATGCTTTTCGCGCAGAGGGCTTGACCCCATCGGACCGCTCAAACATGCTCAATTGGATATGCCGCTGGGCGAAAAAATTCTTTCGGATTTGCGCCGGTTGGTTGGGCCGGAAAACGTGCTCACCCAACCGGAAGACCTCATCCCCTACTCTTTCGATGGAACCGCCGCACTGCAGCAAATGCCCGGTTGTGTGGTCTTTACGCTCAAAACGGAACATGTCGTTGGCGTCCTCAAGTTGGCCAACGAAACCAAAACGGCCGTGGTAACGCGCGGTTCCGGCACCGGCCTGAGCGGTGGAAGTTTGCCAAGCCGCGATTGCATCGTCCTTTGCACGGTGAAGATGGATAAAATCCTCGAACTGGACCGCGCCAATCTGACGATGCTCGTTGAACCGGGCGTTACCACGCTCAACATTGCCGAAGCTGCGAATGCCGCGAACTTGTTTTATCCGCCGGATCCCGGCTCGATGAAAATTTCAACGATCGGCGGCAACGTGGCCGAAAATTCCGGCGGGTTGCGCGGATTGAAATATGGAGTCACGCGCAATTACGTCATGGGCATGGAAGCGGTATTGCCGAACGGCGAAGTGACGTGGCTTGGAAATAAATGCGTGAAAGATGTTGCGGGCTATTCTTTGAAAGATTTGTTCATCGGCTCGGAGGGAACGCTGGGCGTCATAACCAAAGTTCTTTTGCGATTGATTCCCAAGCCGGCAGCAAAGAAAACGATGGTGGCAACTTTCGAGCAGATGGACCAGGCCGCCGAGGCGGTCTCGGCCATCATCGCTGCGCAAATCATTCCTTGCACGCTGGAGTTTTTGGACCGAATGACGATCCGTTGCGTTGAGGATTATGCAAAAATCGGTTTGCCGCTCGATTGCGAAGCGTTGCTCCTGATGGAAACAGACGGACATCCAGCCGTGGTCGCAGATGAAGCGGCGCGTATGGAAAAATGCTGCCGCGATTGTGGTTGCAAGGAGCTGCGCATCGCGAAGGATGAAGCCGAAGCAACCAAGCTTGCGAGCGCGCGGCGTTCGGCGTTTTCAGCGCTGGCACGCGTTGCGCCGACAACCATCCTTGAAGATGCGACTGTCCCGCGCAGCGAACTCGCGAAGATGATCCGTTTCGTGGAAGCGGTGGCAAAAAAATATCAGCTCAAGATCGGCACGTTTGGACATATGGGCGATGGCAATTTGCATCCCACTTTTTTGACCGACGAACGGAACAAGTCCGAGATGCATCGGGTGGAAGAGGCGTTCAAGGAGATTTTCGATGAAGCCGTGCGCCTTGGCGGGACCATCAGCGGCGAACATGGGATTGGGCTCGCGAAAAAAAGCTTTTTGCCGGGCTTTCTCGGCGCTGCGCAGATGCGCGTGCTGCGTGAGTTGCGAAAAGCGCTGGATCCAAATGGG
>DASRBR010000253.1:0-2287 GCA_035653495.1 Verrucomicrobiia bacterium | reverse complement strand
ATCACCGTACTTGTCGCCGAAAAATTGCATCACGTCCTTGCGCGATTTCACGTCTGCGTAAGGAACTTCCGTCCAGCTTACGCCGGCATTTTCCACGATGCGTTCGTTCACCAATTTTTCGATGTCCGCAATCTGCTGCGGAGTGAGCGGCGTGCTGTTGAAATCGAACGTCAATTTGTCCGGCCCGACGAACGAACCTTTTTGCGAAGCCTCGCGGCTGACGACTTCATGCAACGCCCAGTGGAAAATATGCGTGACGGTGTGGTGGCGTTCGATGGCAAAACGGCGAGATTTATCGACCGTCACAGACGCTGGTAGATATGGAACAGGCGAATCATCGTAAGAATAATCAGTCTCCCCCGGTCTTGCACCTTCCACAAAATGAAGCCAGACTTCTCCGCTTTTTTGTGTATTTACAATGTGCCAAAGAAAGCCGTTCTGATCCAAATTGCCACTGTCACCTACCTGCCCACCCATTTCCGCATAGAATGGAGACGTATCAAGCACAACGGCAGTTCGCAGTTTTGCCGAGCCATCCATCATCGACACGACTTCAAGAACATTGCCCCGGGCTGCAAGCTTTTCATAGCCCACGAATTCCGTAGGAGTCGTCGTCTCAATTTGTGAAACGGAGATAACTTCTCTTTTTTGCGCAGCGCGAGCGCGGGCTTTTTGCTCCTCCATCAATTTGTCAAAACCCGCTTTGTCCACGGTGAGGCCGCGCTCACGCGCCATAAGTTCAGTCAAATCGAGAGGAAAGCCTTGTTCATCATAAAGGCGAAACGCGAATGCGCCGGAGATTTGCGAATTGGTCTGGGTGGAACAGGCCACTGGCCTGTTCTGCCGGGCAACTTGCCCGGCAGCCGGGATGTAAGGCAATGACTCAGGCGCAACATACGGCTGCGCAGCTTCGATGTCCTCGGTCCAAAGCCAACGATAAGGCGTGCGCTCATCTACAATGCCAGCCCTCCAAGGATTTCCGCAGACATAACGAAATTTTTCCTGCAAATCTGCGTCGGAACGGGCGTAGCGATCAAATCGTTCATCCTGCCAAAGAACCCCTGTGGTTTTCTCCAGCTTGTTTATTTCCTTGGCCGAGAAGGATTTGATGGAATGAAGTATTTCAGACAACGGCCAGAACACCGGTTCACCCTGCTTGTCTTGTTCTTTGATACCGGGCTGGATAATCATGTGAACGTGATCGGGCATCACGCAAGCGGCCACTAACCGGTAACGAATTTCCCGCCAACGAAGAATACAATCATAAACGATGTCCCGAGCAGCGGGAGAAAGTTTTCTTTCACCGTAGGTTTGAAAATTCACAGCGTAGATGGCCCATGGCTTTTCAAAATGCGGGAGGTTGCGCTTGGAATAAGCAGCTCCCGGAGCGGCGGGCAAGTTGCCCGCCCGAACGGGCTGGTAGCCCGTTCCACCCTGCAATTGCATTCCACCCTGCAACTTGGCGACCTCCTCGTTAAATAGCGCAATTCCTTTATCTAAAGTCTTATTAAATGCTTCCTCTTCAACCCGAATCACATCCTTCACATGCTGTTTTTTCTCCCGAATTTCCGGGAAGACATCGCCCATGGTTTTTGCGAGCACGTCCACGAGCTTGTAGAAGAATGGTTCGTGAAATCCGAGCGAGCGGCCATAACGAACCGCGCGGCGCAGAATGCGACGCAAAACATAATTGCGGTCCGTGTTGCCCGGTTGAATCCCATCCGCAATCGCAAAGCTCAATGTGCGGATGTGATCGGCGATCACTCGGAACGCAACGTCTATCTGGAGCTGATTTTTTTCAGTGTCATGGGGAGCGCGACCGTCCCGGTCGCCCTGCTGGGCGTCCCGCCCAGCAGCATCAGGCGTCCATAACCAGGGATAATTTTCGGTCATTGGAACAACGCCCGAATCCCATGGATTGCGGCAGATGTAATGAAACTTTTCCTCAAGGTCCGCCTCACCGCGAATCATGCGATCAAAAGATTCGTTTTCCCAAATTTGTCCGGAAATATTTTCGGCCTTGCCGATTTCGTGGGCAGTAAATGATTTGACGGAATGAAGCAATTCCGTAAGCGGCCAAAAAACCGGTTTCCCGTCCTTGTCCTGTTCCTTGATTTGTGGTTCGAAAAGAAAATGGACGTGATCCGGCATGACGCAGGCAGCATAAAGCTGGTAGCGCCGCTGCTCATGACCGAACAAAAGACTTTTGAGAACGATGTCCCGCGCCTTGGCGGAAAGCTGGCGTCTTCCTTGCGTAGAAAAGCTGACCATGTATTTTGCCCACGGC
>DASRBR010000252.1:0-2223 GCA_035653495.1 Verrucomicrobiia bacterium | reverse complement strand
TTCGCCGCCGAGGTTTATAAATCTTACCTGCATTGCGCATCAAAAATAATAAAAAACCAAGATGGAGTAATCACCGCTTTTGACGGTGACAGAATCATGGCAGTTTTCATTGGTGATAGAAAATGCACAAATGCCGCCAAGGCTGCGCTTCAACTTAATTTTTCAGTTTCAAAGATCATCAATCCATGTATAAAACTAAAATTCCCCGAGACCACATTTATTGTGTCTCACGGCGTGGGCATTGATATGAGCAAGCTCTTTGTGGCGCGAACGGGTGTGCGCGGCGCAAACGATTTAGTTTGGGTCGGTCGAGCTGCAAACTACGCAGCGAAACTCTGTGCAATCAGAGAAGAACCATATAAAGTTTTCGTCACAAAAAGAGTATATGATCGAATGAACGATTCCGCGAAAACCGGAAGTGAAAATAACGTTTCCATGTGGCAGAAGAAGATTTGGACTTTTAATAACGCGACAATTTACGCATCGAGTTGGATTTGGCGAGTTTAATTCCGTCTCGAATGCCCGCGTGAACTCCCCTCCGCCAACTCCTCCTCAAAATCCACGATTTCCTTTATCTGTGTGAGGAACCATCGGTCGATCTTGGTAAGGTTGAAAATCTCGTCCAGGGTGAAACCGGCGCGCAGGGCGTGGCGGATGAAAAAAATCCGCTCGGCGTTCGGTGTGCTCAGTTTGCGGGTGATGATTTCGCGCGGAAGGATGTCGCGGTCGCCATAAATTTCCGAGCCGACGCGCCACGGCTTGCCGTCGCCGCCCAAACCGCTGCGGCCGATCTCCAGCGAGCGCAAACATTTTTGCAGCGATTCCTTGAACGTGCGCCCGATGGCCATCGCTTCGCCGACGGATTTCATCTGCGTGTTGAGCGTGGGGTCGGCCTGCGGAAATTTCTCGAAAGCGAACCGGGGAATCTTCGTGACGACGTAATCAATCGTCGGCTCGAAGCTCGCCGGCGTTTCGCGGGTGATGTCGTTTTTGATTTCGTCGAGCAGGTAACCGACGGCGAGTTTGGCGGCGATTTTCGCGATGGGAAAACCGGTCGCCTTGGACGCCAGCGCGGAGGAACGCGACACGCGCGGGTTCATTTCGATAATGACCATGCGGCCATTGTCGGGATTGACGCCGAACTGGATGTTCGAGCCGCCGGTCTCGACACCGATCTCGCGAATCACCGCGAACGACGCGTCGCGCATGATTTGATATTCCTTGTCGGTGAGCGTCTGGATGGGCGCAACGGTGATGCTGTCGCCGGTGTGGACGCCCATCGGATCGAAGTTCTCGATGGAGCAGATGATGACGCAATTGTTGGCACGATCGCGCATGACTTCCATCTCGTATTCCTTCCAACCGAGCAACGATTCCTCCACCAATATTTCCGAAACGGGCGAAAGCTCGATGCCGCGCTTGGCAAGCTCGTCAAATTCCTCGCGATTGTAGGCGATGCCGCCGCCCGTGCCGCCGAGCGTGAAGGCGGGCCGGATGATGAGCGGAAAGCGGCCGATTTTTTCCGCGACAGCGCGCGCTTCCTCGACATTATGGGCTGTGCCGCTGATGGGCACGTCCAGTCCGATCTTGATCATCAAGTCCTTGAAAATCTGGCGGTCTTCGCCGCGTTCGATGGCTCGGGCGTTGGCGCCGATCATCTCGACGCCGTGGCGTTCCAACGTGCCGCGGCGATGCAGCGCCATTGCGGTGTTCAAGGCGGTTTGGCCGCCGAGCGTGGGAAGCAGGACAAGCTTGCCCTCTGCGCCGAGGCGTTTCAGTTCGCCGAGTTCGCGGATGATGATTTTTTCAACGCAATCGGGCGTGATGGGCTCGATGTAGGTGCGGTCGGCGAACTCCGGATCGGTCATGATGGTGGCGGGATTGGAGTTGACGAGGACCACGCGGTAACCTTCTTCGCGCAACGCCTTGCAGGCTTGCGTGCCGGAATAATCGAATTCGCAGGCCTGGCCGATGATGATCGGCCCGGCCCCGATGATGAGAACGGAATGAATGTCTGTGCGCTTCGGCATAAAACCGGAAGAATTAAAACGAAATCGCGCCGGTTGTCATGGTTTAAATGGCGCGGAATGCTGCCAATAGGAAAGAACAATGCACAATATTTTTTATTTTCGTTTTTATTTTCGCGGAAATAACGGAAATTCCGGACATACCTTGAAATAAGAGGAATGATTTTTTGTCCTGGGCAGCAACGCACCGCGGCTG
>DASRBR010000251.1:0-6107 GCA_035653495.1 Verrucomicrobiia bacterium | reverse complement strand
TCGGCGAATCCGCGCCGTCCAGCCGTTATGACGAATCGCACGAGACTGTCGCTGCGTTTCTCAAGAAAGTGGACGCGGACCGGCTTTCGTTCGACGACGTTCCCGGCAGCATGGCGTATCTCGACACGATTTCCAAAAAAGATTTCGCCGCCAAATGCCCGTTGAACATCGCCTTGCTCGATGGCGCGGGAAAAAAGGCCGGCAAACCGATTTACGATCTGCTCGGCCTTGGCTTCACAGAAAACAAGCACATCACTTCCTACACCATCGGCATTGACACGCCGGACATCATTCGGATGAAAGTCCGCGAAGCCGCGCAATATCCGGTGCTCAAGCTCAAAGTGGGCGGCAAACAGGACCGCGAAATCATGGCGGCCTTGCGCGAAGTCGCTCCCACCAAAACGGTGCGGCTCGACGGCAACGAAGGCTGGACGATGAAGGAAGAAGCGCTGGCGAACATGGAATATTTTGCGAAGGACAAGCATGTGGAATTTGTGGAACAACCGATGCCGGCGGGAACTTCGCGCAAAGACCTCGCGTGGCTGAAGGAACGTTCGCCGCTGCCGCTTTATGCCGACGAATCGTTCGTGTCTGCGAAAGACGTGGATTTGTGCGCTGAATGTTTTCATGGCGTGAACGTGAAATTGATCAAGACCGGCGGCATTAGCGGGGCGTTCGAGGCGTTGAGAGCAGCGAAACAGGCGGGATTGAAACGGATGATCGGCTGCATGATTGAATCGAGCGTCCTCATCAGCGCGGGCGCGCACCTCGCCGAACTCGCCGACCATCTCGATCTCGACACGAACCTTCTCATCACCAACGACCCCTATTCCGGCCCCGTGGCGACATACGGGATGATGTCTTTTGCAAAAGCGACCGAAAAAGCGGGGCTGCGGGTCAGAAAGAGATAGAAGTTTGGAAACCCTATCCCCGTAAGAAAGAACTTAGAGTGTGCCAGGAGCTGCAAGGCATTCGAGCTTGAATCCTTTGTAACCTGCCTGCCAAATAATGCGTCTGGTTCGATGAAAACTTGAACAATAACCATAAATTCTCTACAACGAATCAGATATGAAGAAGTTCCTCGCATTAGCGCTCATTTGTGTAACAGCAACCTTGTCCGTCCATGCTCAAAAGGCCACCACACCCGAGCAGAAGGAGGTCAAGAAGGAGATGCTCGAAAAGTACGACACCAATAAGGACGGCAAGCTCGACAAGGAAGAACGCTCCAAGATGACCAAGGAAGACAAGGCCAAATGGAACAAGGCTTTCCCTCACAAGCACAAGAAAAAAGACACCGGCGAGAACGAAAATACTCCCAGCGCGCTGCCGACGAAATAATTTCTTCCAAAACCAATCTCAGAAGGGTCCTTTGGGGCCCAAACGAACATAACGCTCCACCTCGGTGGAGCGTTTTTTTTGCGATTCAATTCGTGAGCTTCGAAAGAGAATGTCAGTTGATGAACATCGCCTCGTTCGCCTGGAGGAGCGCGTGCGCGTATTTGGCCCAGGCGCCGACTGGCATCAACCCCCCCGGCGGAATGGTGGCCAATGACATCGCCTGGCCGCCTCTTTTCCCGTTGCCTTTTTTCTGTCTCTGCCGCTCCTCGCGCTCGAAGCGCACCGGTTCGGTTGGTGTTTCGGCACGGGGCGATTCCATCAGATAATTCAGCCCGAGTTGGATCTCCACATCCGTCGGTTCGCGCTGATAGATGATATTGTACAAAAGCTTGATGCGCTCCTTGGCACCCACTGTGTCCTTGAAATCAGAACGATTGACCAAATTGCGCGCCTGCTCCACAACCAGGGGACTGTTCATCATGAACAAAGCCTGCTGCGGCACGATGGTTTCGTAACGCTTGCCGGTCTCGATGTCCGGGTTCGCGAAGTCGAACTGGTTGAAAACCTCTGGCAGGTTTCTCCGGTCAACATAGCCATAGATGGTCCGGCGCGTGGAATAAGGCGTCGCGCCAAGGTTGACCGGCGGCCCGCCCATCTTCAAATCGAGCCTTCCGCCCATCGCGAGAAGCGAATCGCGCACTGCTTCAAATTCCAGCCGGCGAATGTTCGCGCGCCAGAGCAGGCGGTTGTTCGGATCGATCTGCGCGTAACGCGGATTATTGTCGCTGCTTTCCTGATAAACGCTGGAGAGCATGATAAGCCGGTGCATTTTCTTGATGGACCAGCCATCCTCCATGAAGCGCAAGGCAAGCCAGTCGAGCAATTCCGGATGGCTCGGCGGAGCCGATTGGTTCCCAAAATCATCCGGCGTCGTCACGATGCCTTCGCCAAAATGATGCAGCCAGATGCGATTGACCATCACCCGCGCGGTCAATGGATTGCTCGGCCGGATGATGTCATACGCCAGTTCCAAACGCCCGCTCCCGCTGCGATAAGGCGGACGAACGGGCCCGGAAAGAATTTCCAAGAACCTGCGCGGCACAACCGGTCCGAGATTGTCCGCCTCGCCCCGGATGAACACCGGTGAATCAGCGGGCTTCGGCTTGTCAACCAGCACCATCGCGCGCGGCGGCGAGCCGGGACTCGTCAATTCGAGCACGGCGATCTCGCGGCGCAACTGCGTTTCCTTCTGTTTTACTTCCTTGTTCTTGCGCCCGCGCTTCATCGCTTCCAGCGTTGTCAATTCCGCATTCAGTTCATTATATTTGGTCGCGAACGCGTTATATTGCGGCGTCATTTCCAGCTTGCCCAAGATGGGTTCGTCCCGCGGCTCGAAGCAACTCGCGAAAATCCCGCGCAACGAATAATAATCCTTGGTCGGTATCGGATCGAACTTGTGGTCGTGGCAACGCGCGCAAGTCACCGTCAATCCAAGAAAGCCTTTTGTCACCACGTCAATGCGGTCATTAATGATGTCGTTCGGCATCCCGTTGAAATGGTCCCCAACGGTGAGAAAACCCATCGCGGCCAGTTCATGCCGGTCAGGGCTCAGTGGCAACTTGTCCGCCGCAAGCTGTTCGAGGACGAAACGATTGTAAGGCTTGTCCTCGTTGAAGGCGCGGATGACGTAATCGCGGTAAGTCCATGCGAAGGGATAACGAAAATCTTCCTGCTGCTGTTTCACCTCGCCCTTCGTGTCCGAATAACGCGCCACATCGAGCCAGTAACGGCCCCACCGCTCGCCGTATTGAGGCGACGCCAGCAAACGATCAACGACCTTCGCGAATGCATTCGTGGAATCGTCCTTTAGAAAATCCTCCGTCTCCTGCAGCGTCGGCGCGAGGCCGATCAAATCAAACGTCGCGCGCCGAATCAACGTGCGCTTGTCCGCCTTTGGCGAGGGCTTCATCCCGTTCTCCTCCAGTTTGGCCACGATAAAATTATCGATTGGCGTGGAGATCCAATCCGCTTCCTTCACTTCGGGAACAGAATACTTCTTGATGGGCTTGAACGACCAGTGATCGCGCTCCGCCGAGCCGCTGTTTTTGGCGATGACCGCATTTGCCGGGTATGGCGCGCCCATTTTCACCCATGTCGTCAACGTCTGGATTTGATCGTCGGAAAGTTTTTTGTTCTTGGGCGGCATTTGCAAGTCCGGGTCGCCGTAACGGATCGCCTTGATGAGCAAACTTTTTTCCGGGTCGCCGGGAACGACCGCCGGGCCGGTATCGCCGCCCTTGAGCAACGTGTCGCGAAATTCCACCGACAAACCGCCCTTGAGTTTCGGCGCTTCGTGGCTGTGGCATTTGTAGCAATTCTCAACCAAAATCGGCCGCACCTTGTTTTCGAAAAACTGGACATCCGAGGAGGAAGGTTCGGCGGCGGGAAGAGCTTGCGGTATTGCCAGGGCCCAAAAAAGAAGAGCGAAATACGTTAAACGCCCAAAGCGGAAATTTCGGCGTTGGAAGTTCGATGTTGGACGTTCGACGTTTTTTATTTCCATTTTCATGCCATCACTCCCTTGACGACATTTCCGTAAACATCGGTCAATCGGAAATCGCGGCCATTATACCGATACGTGAGTCTCGTGTGGTCGAAGCCGAGCAACGCCAAAATCGTCGCGTGCAAATCGTGGACGTGCACCTTGTCATCGATCGCATGCGCGCCAAAATCATCCGTCGCTCCATAAACCGTTCCGCCTTTCACGCCGCCGCCGGCCATCCAGATGCTGAACGCCTTGTTGTTATGGTCCCGGCCGGGATTATCATTGCCGCCGCGGTCGCGAGTGACTGTGCGCCCGAATTCACCACCCCAAATCACCAGCGTACTGTCGAGCAAGCCGCGCTGCTTGAGGTCCGTGAGCAACGCGGCAAGAGGCTGGTCAATTTCCCCGGCGGTTTTCGGCAAACGGTCTTCAATGTCCTGATGATGGTCCCAACCGCCGTGCCAGACCTGGACAAACCGCACGCCGCGTTCCACCAACCTGCGCGCAATCAAAAGCTGCCGTCCTTGGGCTGTCCTTCCATATAGATTGTGCACGTCCTCGGGTTCCTTGTGGAAATCAAATGCATCGGTCGCGGCCGATTGCATCTTGAACGCGATTTCGTAAGCCTCGATGCGCGCTTCCAGTTGCGCGTCCTTCTGCAAATTCTGGCTGTGCAATTCGTTGAGCTGATGGATGAGGTCGAGCTGGCGGCGTTGTTCGTTAAGCGAAATATAGGGATTTTTGATGTTCTGGATCATGTCCACCACCGAATTGGCCGAGGTGTTGACGCTCGTCCCCTGATAAACGCCCGGCAAAAATGCCGCCTGCCAGTTCTGCGCGCCACCGGGAGGCAATCCCCCATTGGGCCGCAACGAAATGAACCCGGGCATGTTCTGGTTTTCCGTGCCCAACCCGTAAACCGTCCATGAACCTAGGCACGGCTTGGCGATGCGCGTCGAGCCGGTGTTCATCATCACCGTGGCGACTTCGTGCGCCGGAATGTCGGTGTACATCGAGCGGATGATGGCCATGTCGTCCACGTGCTCGCCAAGCTTGGGAAATACTTCGCTGACCTCAATTCCCGACTGGCCCATTTTGTTGAACTTGAAAGGCGAGGCAAATGCGGTGCCACTCGTTCCGGGCAAACTTTTGTCGGCGTACTGCGCAAGCATCGGTTTGGGATCCCAAGTATCCACCTGCGAAGGGGCGCCCTGGGCGAAGATATGGATGACGTGCCTGGCCTTGGCGGGAAACGGCGGGTTCTTGGGCGCAAGCGGATTGAATTGCGATTCATCCGCGCGCGCGCTGTCGCTGAACAATTCCGGCCCAAGCAACGTCGCCAAACCCAATGCGCCGAAACCCATGCCGAACCGGTTCAAGAATTGCCGGCGGTTTATGGCGAAATCCTCCGGGCGCGCCACATGCTCATTGATATTCATAAATCCTTAACTTAATGCTGCTCTTCAATCTGTGCTTTCCAATCGTCAATCCCTTAGACGCTGTTTGGCGGGTAGGGGTTTCAATCTTTCCCCGCCGCGCCAGCCAGAAAAGAGCAAGTTTCAGTCCACCGCCATACCATTCAATCGCAAATGGTGACATGGTCAAGCCTTCGATGGCGCCAAAACCTCCATTTTTTCCTTTCTAACCATGCGCGCAAGGGCATTATGTTATGCGATGACGGCTGAGGAATTCGAAATCATTGCGTTCCTGAAACAATACCCGGACAGTTTTTTCACGCGCAAGGAAATCGCCCGTCAGGCGCGCCACCGCGATGATTACGAGGCCAATCCGCATTGGGCCGCCACGCCGCTGGGTTCGCTCGTCATGCAGGGCCAGGTAGTTCAAAACGACCACGGCCATTACAAACTGAACACTGAAATCGAGCAGTGACATGGACCTGAACATCCACGCTCCCCTGCCCCAGCGAAAGGATTTTCGCATCGGCATCCTTGGCAGCGGGTTCATCGTGGATGAATGCCATCTCGTCGCCTATCGCAAAGCCGGGTTCAATCCCATCGCCATTGCCTCGCGCAATCGCGACCACGCAGCAAAAGTCGCCGCCAAACACCATATCCCCAAGGTTTACGACACCTATGACGCGCTGCTTGCCGATGCATCCATTGAAGTGCTCGACGTCGCCGTTCCACCAAACGCGCTGCTCCCGTTGATCCGCAAAGCCTGCGAACACAAGACCGCCAAAGGAATCCTCGCGCAAAAACCGTTG
>DASRBR010000250.1:0-5026 GCA_035653495.1 Verrucomicrobiia bacterium | reverse complement strand
CGCGGTCCCCCTCACCCTTTCCCTCCCAAGGAGAGGGAAAAACCTGCACCTGCGCTTGTGAGTTCCACCGCGCAATATGATCTCCGCGATGGAATTGGTGACTCCCTCTCCCGATGGGAGAGGGTAGGGTGAGGGGGAAGGAATGATTCGAGAACCCGATGTCATGGATGAAAGTTGTGCGAGCGAATATTGGCGCAACGCTGCGCGGCTTCGAGCCGCTACACCTTGTTCAGGTGCCGTTCCTGCCGTTTCGGAATGGTGCTGCGGGAACGTTCGCGCCTGGAAACCGGCGTATCAGGAAGATAAGGACGTAGAAACAACGGCTTATCGCTGCGTCCACCGGCCTGGTAATCGGCCCAAATGGCTGCGGCAACCGTCTGCGCTGGCAAATTCTTTTCTTCCGTGAGAAAAGTGAAAAGCATCTCGCCGAGTTGCGCCAGCGCGATGGCGTGATTGCGTCCAAGTCTCGCGTGCAGCCAATCGCAGAAGCTCATGAATTCCTGAAAGGGCGAGGCTGCGTCGCGCCAGAGCAGGGGAACAGTGGTGACAAAATTGCCGCTGTTGCCGATGAGGTCCCAAAAGCGCGCGAAGCGGCGCAGCCGTTGCAAGTCCGCGAAGCTGATGAGTTTCGTTTGCAAAACTTCATAAGGCGGATGGTCGTGATAAATCATTTGCCATTCCGCGTCATGCCGGACAATGGGCGTGCCTCGCAGGCGCTTGAGGATGCCGACCTGGATTTCCTGCGGGCGCAACGCGAGCAATTGGTCGAACCCGCGGCCAAAGCTTTCCATCGTTTCACCGGGCAGCCCGGCGATGAGATCGGCATGGATGTGAACGCCCGTATGCTGCCGCAAAAATTTGAAGTTGTCCGCGAGCCTTTCGTAATCCTGCCTGCGGCTGATAAGGTGCGCGACCTGCGGATTGAAAGTCTGGATGCCGACTTCGAATTGCAGCGCGCCGGGAGGAAATTTTGCGATGACTTCGCGCAATTCTTCCGGCAGGCGGTCGGGAATCATCTCGAAATGGATGAACAAGCCGGGAGTCAATCGGTCGAGAAAAAACTGCAACAACGCGCGACTGGTGTTGAGGTTCAGGTTGAACGTGCGGTCCACAAACTTGAACTGGCGCACGCCGCGCCGGAGCAGTTCCTCAAGGTTCTGCAATAGCGCGGCCAACGGGAATTGCCGCACGGGAATGTCGAGCGACGAAAGGCAAAATTCGCACGTGAACGGGCAGCCGCGCGAGGCCTCCACGTAGATGATGCGATGGGCGACGTCGCGCTCATTGTAAAATTCGTAAGGCGATGCGAGTTGCGACGGCTCAGGAAGCTCGGCGGGAATGATCTTTTGCGGCGGTTTTTCTCCGGCAAGCAACTGGCGGCAAACGACGGCGAATTTCAAATCAGCTTCGCCAGTAATGACGTAATCCGCCATCGCGATGATTGGCTGTCGATCTGTTTCGTAGCTGACTTCCGGCCCGCCCAGGACGACAAGCACATCGGGACGAAGCCGTTTGAGCGCGGAGACAAGCTCGGTGCTCTGCGCAGCATTCCAAATATAAACACCCAGGCCGATGATCCGGGGAGACCCGGCGAGGAGCGTTTCGGCGATTTCGATTGGCCGCTGGTTGATGTCGAATTCGAGCAAAACAGCGCGCGCACGGAGCTCGCCGAGATTGGCCAGCAGATAACGCAATCCAAAAGCGGCGTGGATGTATTTTGCGTTGAGAGTTGCGAGTACAATGTCCGGCATGGCGCGACGTATACATCAGACTATGCTTCAGCATTCAAAATCCCGAAAGGAATTTCTTCACCCTGACGAAAGCCCTCGCCAGGGCAGGCAAGTAAAGGGCGGCAAGGATGGCGACGATCGCAATAACGCAGAGCAGTTCGATCATGTTCACCCCCGCAATCTTTGGGTTCTGTTTTTTTGGGTGTTGCATCGGGCTTCGTTAACTACCGATGTAGTCAGTATGACGACATTTGTAGTCTTTTCAATGCAAAAATCGAACTATTTTAGCCTCCTAGCGGGAAATATCCGATTGGCGCAGCACCCGGAATTGATGTCGCATGAGGACCTTGGTCGCGATGTCGTTGTCCTCCATGTTCAATGCCATGAGCGATTTTCCGCCCGGGTGCGGGATGAAGGAGTAGAGGTAATTGATGTTCAGTTCGGCTTCGAGAAGCGCGCTCATCAGCCGGTTCAAATCGGTCGCCGAATCCAGTTCCACGACCAGCATGTCGCATTCACCATAAGGAAATCCATGTTTGATGAGCAATTCGCGCGTGCGGTCGGGGTCGTCGGTGATCATCCGGATAATGGCGCTGTCGGTGGTGTCCAACACCATCACGGCGAGGACATGGACGGAATTGGCATCCAGCACACCGATCACTTCGCGCAAGCGCCCGAGTTGGTTGGCGGTAAAGATTGAAAACTGTTTGGCATAATCCGGCGTGCGTCCTTTGATGGCACTAGTCATATTTACTTAATAAGCCACATCCCGGGGCCGTTCGCATCTGAAAATGTGTTGAACACTTGCACGATTTTCATCATCCCAGCACAAGCGCGCGTTCGGCCGGTGAAAGGATTTTCCATTTGCCAATTGCAAGGTCCCCCAGTTCAAAGCGCCCGATGCGAACACGGATCAATCGCAACGTCGGATGGCCGATCGCAGCCGTCATGTGCCGCACCTGGCGGTTTTTACCCTCCACAAGTTCCAGGCCGATCCAGGCTGTGGGAATGTTTTTGCGCGTGCGAATGGGCGGCGTGCGCGGTGGCACTTCCGGTTGCGGTTCCAGCAACCATGCCCGGCACGGCAATGTCCTGCGGCCCTGGATCACGACACCAGCTTCCAATTTCGCAAGACTTTCGCTCGTTGGAACATTTTCCACCTGCGCCCAATAAATCCTTTCATGCGCTTCGCGCGGTTGCAGCAATTGTTGGTTCAATTTTGCTTCATCGCTCAGCAAAAGCAGCCCTTCCGAATCGGCGTCGAGCCGCCCGATCGGATAAACATTTTTCGGAAAGCCAAATTCGGCGAGCGTGCGGTTGGCCGAACCGTCCGGTGTGAATTGAGAGATCACGCCGTAAGGTTTGTGAAATGCGATCAACACAACAGTAGAAAAGATGAAGCGTTCCGGAATGACAAGCCTGCCGTATTTCGGGCTTTTGCCGTTCCCACACCCGCATTAGAGTAAAAGCGATGATACGCAACATCATTTTCGACTGGTCGGGAACGCTTGTGGATGATTTGCCCGCGGTGTTGCATGCAACCAACCATGTTCTCGTGCAGGCAGGCCGCCCGCAAATAACGCTCGAACAATTTCGCGCCGAGTTTTGTTTGCCGTTCAAAAAATTTTACGACCGGCACGTACCGCATATTTCCATGCCGCAATTGGAAACATGGTTTCACAGTTCGTTTTGCGAGGCGCAGGACTCGGTCGTTCCGCTGCCGCATGCGCGGGAGTTCCTCGAATTTTGCCGCGAGCGCGGATTGCGCACTTTTCTCCTGAGCACGGTTCATGAAAAGCATTTTAAAGTGCAGGCAGACGCCACCGGTTTCGCGCCGTACCTGAACCGCTGTTACACCGGCGTGCTCGACAAAAGCAAGCTCATCCATCAAATCCTTGAGGAGAACAAGTTGCATCCCGATGAAACCATTTTTATCGGCGACATGCAGCACGACATCGAGACTGCGCGGCACGGTGGCATCGGTTCTTGCGCGGTTTTGACCGGCTACAACAGCCTTAGTCAACTTCGCGCCAGCGAGCCGGACCTCATTGTTGAACACCTTGGCGAATTGCGTTCCATCCTCGAACAGAACAATCTTGAATTGAAATCCGCGTCGAAAAACGGTGACACAAACCGAATTCCCATTGTCACCGTCGGCGCGCTCATCTTGAACGAGGCTGGTGAAGTGCTCATGGTCCGCACGCACAAATGGTCGAATCTTTGGGGCATTCCCGGCGGGAAAATCGAATGGGGCGAGGATTCCGTCACTGCATTGCGCCGCGAAATCAAGGAGGAAACCAATCTCGACATCACCGACATTCGTTTTGTGCTCGTGCAGGATTGCATCCATTCGAAGGAGTTCTATCGCGATGCGCATTTCGTGCTTTTGAACTACACCGCGCGTTGCATCGGCGAGCCGCGCGTGAAGCTCAATGACGAAGCCCGCGAGTTCAAATGGGTCCCGGCCGCGACCGCGCTGACCATGCCAATCAACGCGCCAACGCGTGTTTTGCTCGAAGCATTCAAGCCTTGAGTTCCGGCATCCTTCATCCATCTTATCACCCGCATGTCTAATATTAAGATCATTGATTTGGAAGTGCACTATTGCGTCGGCGTTTCCGACGAGGAACGCGCCCAGCCCCAGCGTCTGCTCCTCACTGTGGACATCAATTTCGATTTCTCCGTTGCCGCCGTGAGCGACCGAATCACGAAAACGATCGACTATTTTGAAGTGTCGCAAAAACTGCTTCATTTTGGGGATGGTAGAAGCTGGAAATTGATTGAAAAAGTGGCGAACAACATTGCCGAGATGATTTTGTCAGAATTCCGCCCGCAAGGTGTCACGGTTGAGGTGAAAAAGTTCAGCATCCCGCAAGCCGCATACGTGTCGGTCGTCTGGACGCAAAAACGGCAATGAAAGCCGTGCGACTTGTTCAGCCGGGACGCCGCCTGGAGGCGCAAAATGTTCCTGTTCCCGAACCCGGTCCGCGAGACGTGCTCATCCGGGTGAAAGCGGCAGGCATTTGCCATTCGGACGTGCATTACCGCGCCGGCAAGTCGCGCGTGGATCCGTTGGCGCTCACGCTCGGGCATGAAGTCGCCGGTATTGTTGAACGGACCGGCGCCGAAGTCGCGCGGTTCAAACCCGGCGACCGCGTTTGCGTGCATTATCTGGTGAGTTGCGGTGAGTGCGCTCATTGCAATGTCGGCAGCGAACAGTTTTGTTCCACAGGCGCGATGATCGGCAAATACCGCGACGGCGGGTATGCCGAATTTATATGCATGCCGGCGCGCAG
>DASRBR010000249.1:0-3801 GCA_035653495.1 Verrucomicrobiia bacterium | reverse complement strand
GCCATTTTCAAGGAATTGCGGCGTTCGGGCCTGCAACTGATGCCCATGTTCATGTTTATGTCCGCCGTGCTCGGCTTGCTGGTCATCGGGCAAACCTTGACGCTCCTTTTTCGTTATAATGTCGGCAGCACGTCCCTGCTGGGCACGATCATGGTTGCAGTCGTCTTTCGCGAACTCGGCCCGCTCATCACGGCAATGCTGGTGCTGTCGCGTTCCGGCACGGCAAACGTCATCGAACTCAGCACGGCGCGGGCGATGGGCGAAGTGGAGGCGCTGGAAGCATTGGGCATCGACCCGGTGCATTATTTTGTCGTCCCGCGCGTCATCGGCATGGCGCTGGGAATGTTTTCGCTCACGATTTATTTCATCATGGGCGCGCTGATCAGCGGCTATATCTGGGCCTTTCTGCAGCGAGTGCCCGTGCAGCCAAATGAATATTTCGAGCAACTGGCGCAGGCGTTGAGCGGGCTGGACTTTGTCATCGTCGCGCTGAAATCCTGTTTGTTCGGCGTGTTGATCGCGGTCATCACGTGTTATCACGGGCTGGCGCAACCGTTGCGGCTGGAGGATGTGTCGCAGGAAACGGTCGGCGCGGTGACCCAATCCATCATCGCTTGCGTGGCCTTGGATGCGCTGTTCATTGGTCTTTATCTTCTCGCCTGAGCATGGAACTCGATTCTCCAAATCTTCCCCAAGCGCCGCCTCTCATCGAAATGCAAGGCGTGGCGGTCGGTTCCATTCTCGACCTTGCGCAAATCACGTTGGAAGACGTGAATTGGACAGTGAACCCGGGCGAATTTTGGGTCGTCGCCGGGATGCACGCATCGGGCAAGACAGATTTGATGTGGATGACCGCCGGCATCATGCCGCCGCAAGACGGGACGTACCGTTTGTTCGGTCATGAGATGCCGATGTACAGCGAGGAGCAACTCGCCGAACGGTTGCGGCTCGGTCTGGTTTTCGAGAACGGACAGTTGTTGCGGCATCTCAACGTGCAGGAAAACATCGCGTTGCCGCTGCGTTATCATCGCCATGTCGAATGGACCGAGGCCGAAAAACGCGTGAACGCGATGCTGGAGAAAACGGAATTGCTGCCTCTCGCGGACGCGATGTCCGGGACGCTTCCTCGCAACTGGCAGAAGCGCGCCGGGCTTGCGCGCGCGCTGATGCTCGAGCCCGAACTGCTGCTTTTGGATCATCCGCTCAGCGGGCTGGATTTGCGGCACCTGCATTGGTGGCTGAATTTTTTGCGCTCCTGGCATTCCGGGCAAACACCCGAACACCCGCGCACCTTGATCATCACCGTGCAAGATTTGCGTCCATGGCGGGACATGAACTGCCATTTCGCGCTGTTGAAGAAGAAAAAGTTCATCCCGCTTGGTCACCGGCCGAAATTTGCGGGGCATGAAGAACCGCTCATAAAAGAATTGCTCGCGGAGGGATTGCAATGAATCCGTCACTCCATCATTCTATTACTCCAATGTCTTGATCCCTATGCCACTACAAGACCTTACTCCACAACTTCGCACGCGGCTGAACCGAATGGAACGCGCGGTGGGCTGGTTCATCATGTTTGCGACCGTGTTGTTGATCGTCGGCCTCGGTTATTACATCTACAAGGCGGCCGAAAGCCGGGGTTGGTTTGAGGTCAAGGCGCCTTATTATATTTATGCCGAGAGCGCCGAAGGACTTCAGATCAACAATGCCGTGACGCTCATGGGATTTACCATCGGCAAAATCACCCGGATCACGGAAATGCCGCCCCAATGGCACGAGCACACGACCAATAACGTTTATATCGAGTTCGAAGTCATCGGCGTCCCAAATTTTATGTATGTCTGGACAGAAGGCTCATACGTCCAGATCAAACAGGCCGGTTTCCTGAATTCGCGGGTGCTGGACATCACCAAAGGCACGGGCGGTTATGCCACATATGCCGTCCAATCTTTTCAAGATGACATGACAGTTCAGAAGGCCAGAGAATCCGCCGATCTCGATCACTTGCGTCTGGGCCAGGAAATTCGTGAAGGAACCAATGTTCTCATCGCTTGCTGGAAGCCTTTGACAAACAATTTGGATAAAATCGCCGAGGTGCTCGGCACGAACGAATTTTCAGTCTTCGATGTCAGCGTGAAAAAGAGGGCCATCACCGCGGTCTGGAATGACAATAAACATGGTTATGTAAGATTTTATCGTACGAATATTTTCGGATTGGAACGCGTGGAAGAGGCGGCTTTGACGGACCGTTTGAACGCGATGGTTTCGCTCATTCAGGGTGCGCTGCCGGGCATCCTGGACCTGACCAACAAAGTGGACCGCGTCCTGGCCAATACTTCGCAGCTCACTTCAAACCTGAGCGCCATTGTCGCCGACGCGCGGCCTGCGGTTGGAAACTTGAACTCCATCACCAAACGGTTGAACGGGCCTAACGGCTCGCTCGGCGAATGGGTCATCCCCACCAATATCAATCAAAAGCTCGATACCGCCTTGCAGTCGGCCAATGGCACACTGCAGACTGCCGATGGCACGCTGAGCAATCTCGATACGAACCTCATGACGCTCAATCTCACGCTGCAAAATCTGGCGAACATGACGAGCAACCTGAACAATCAGGTGCAGGTGAACTCAAACATCCTCAGCAACATCTCGGACGCCGTCGTGCACAGCGACCAGTTCATCCAAGGCTTGAAACGGTTCTGGCTTTTCAAGCATCTGTTTAGAGCGCACAAATCCAACACCAAAGCGCCGCCTCCAAAACAGCAGCATCATTCCGAATCCGCGGTTTCGCCGAAGCAAACGAATGATTGATTGGTTTGGGACGCGCCCAGTTTAGATTGCGGGCAGGTCATTTTCTTCCCAATTTCACCACCAGCGGAATGGCGGCTTCGCGGCGGCCATCCATCGCGACGTCAATCGAATACAATCCTTCTTTTTCGAAACGTAATTGCTGGATGCTGACGATGAAATTGGTCGTGACAAAAAGAGCCTCCTCCGGCACGCGCACTTCGAACGGCAGGTCGATGCCGGGCATGATGGATTTGCCGTCTTCGTCCACGAAACTGAAACGCAGCTTGTGCGGGCCGTCCTCAACCTTGGTGAAACTCATGCGTAGGGCGATGGAACATTGCGGATGAACAACGGGCAGTTGCGGCGCGCAAATGGCGTCGAACGCGCCCAGCAAGTTCAATTTTCCGCCGCTTTCCGTGGCGGCATCGCACAGAACCGCGATTTGGATGTCCATGGCGCGACGATAGCGGGAGGAATGGCTGAATGCGAGAGATAATAGCAGCGCGGAGAGCCTTCTCCGCGCAGGATGAACGAACCTTCAATTCGCGGACAAGCTATCCGCGCTCCTGAGATGTATTTCGAACCGCGGCAGGCTGTCCTCGCTCCTTCTTTAAAAAACGGAACTTGCGGGAAGTGGAAATTGATTTTTTGATGTATGTTAATCCGGCGCGTTCGCGCAGCGGACATGAATTCGTATGGACAACATGAACACTGAAAAAATTGATACCAACCAAAAAGCGCTTCACATCAACATGGATGCGACCCGTTACGGCACGTTTGCCGAAATCGGCGCAGGGCAGGAGGTGGCGCGATGGTTTTTTCACGTCGGCGGCGCGGCGGGCACCGTCGCCAAGACCATTTCCGCTTATGACATGGGCGTGAGTGATGCGATTTACGGCCCAAGCGACCGTTACGTGAGCCGCAAACGCCTGCAGTCCATGCTCGATTATGAATACAATCTCGTTCTCGAACGATTGAACAAGGCCCGAGGCGATCGTTGCGCGTTTTTTGTCT
>DASRBR010000248.1:0-6526 GCA_035653495.1 Verrucomicrobiia bacterium | reverse complement strand
CGTCCACCAGCGTGCTTTTGCCCGAACCGCTCACGCCCGTCACGCAGGTCAACGTTCCCAATGGGATGCGCGCGTCGATGTTCTGCAGGTTGTTTTCCCGCGCGCCCAGCACTTCCAGCCAGCCGCGTTCCGGCGATGGTTTGACACGTTTTTTCGGGACCGGAATGGTCAATTCGCGCGTTAAATATTTTGCGGTCAAAGAACGCGGCGTCGCCAGCACTTCCTTCAATGTTCCGGCGGCGACAACTTCACCGCCGCGAACGCCCGCGCCCGGTCCCAAATCCAAAATATAATCCGCGCGCCGAATGGTGTCTTCGTCATGTTCAACAACCAGGACGGAATTTCCCAGATCGCGCAAACCTTCGAGCGTCTTGAGCAAACGCTCGTTGTCCCGTTGGTGCAATCCGATGCTCGGCTCGTCCAGGATATAAAGCACGCCGACCAGTCCCGCGCCGATCTGCGTGGCCAGACGGATGCGTTGCGCCTCGCCGCCGCTCAAGGTGCCGCTCTCACGATTCAATGTCAGGTAGCCGAGCCCGACATTTCTCAAAAATCCAAGCCGCGCGCGGACTTCGCGGATGATGTCATTCGCGATCTTTTGCTGAAATTCGGTCAGCTTCACATTCGCAAAAAAATCATCAGCATCATCGACTGAAAGCGCGCAGACTTCCATGATGGAAAGTCCGGGAATCGCCGGATGCTTCGAGCCGGGTATTTTCAATTTCGGATCCACATCCGCGCCGCCGATGGTCACCGCAAGGATTTCCGGTTTGAGCCGCTGGCCATTGCAGGCATCGCAAAATTGCGGGCTCATGAATCCCTTGAGCCGGTTCTTGGTGAACTCGCTTTCGCTTTCTTGATACAACCGTTGCAGATTCGGGACCACGCCTTCAAAGGGACGCGTCAATTTGCTCATCTTTCCAGCGCGCCAGAAATTGAATTCAAGTTCCGTTTCACCCGAGCCATGCAGCAAAATTTTTTTGAAATCGTCAGGCAAATTTTTATACGGCGTCTCCAGACTTTGATTGTAATGGGCCGTCAATCCGCGCAGCAGGCTTTTGTAATAAACCACCATTCGTTTTCCGCCGCGCCGCCATGGCAAAACCGCACCCTGCTCCAACGATTTCTCCGGGTCAGGCACGATGAGTCCTTCATCAAAAACCAGCTTTTGCCCCAACCCATGACAAACTGGACACGCGCCGGCAGGCGAGTTGAATGAAAAATGCTTCGGCGTTGGGGGTTCAAAACTTTGGCCCGTCGCCGGGCTGTAATTGCGATTCGAATGCAACGTTTCCGTCCAAGCGACCGATGCTTCCATGCCGCCCGGTTGATGCAACGTGACCAACCGCCCTTCGCCCCAGCGCAACGCCGTCTCGACCGAATCGCTCAGCCGCACGCGGATTTTGTCGTCAATCACCAACCGGTCCACAACCGCTTCAATCGTATGCCTCGCCTTGGGATCCAGCTTCACGCGCACGTTGTTCGCCAGTTCAACCAGTTCGCCGTCAATGCGCGCGCGAACAAATCCTTCCCGGCCCAATCGTTCCACCACATCCCGGAATTCGCCTTTTTGTTCGCGCACGACGGGCGCAAGCAGCATCAACCGCGTCTTGGGAGGCAGCGCAAGAATTTTGTCCACGATGTCGCTCGTGGTTTGCGCAACAATCGGCACGCCGCTGACCGGGCAATGCGCCTGGCCCACATGCGCGAAGAGCAGCCGAAGATAATCGTAAATCTCCGTTGTCGTGGCGATGATGGAGCGCGGGCTGCTCCCGGAACTGCGTTGCTCGATGGCAATCGCCGGCGAAAGACCTTCGATGAAATCCACGTCCGGCTTCTGCATCTGGTCCAAAAACTGCCGCGCGTACGCGGAAAGAGATTCGACATATTTGCGCTGGCCTTCGGCGTAAATCGTGTCGAATGCAAGCGACGACTTCCCCGAGCCGCTCAACCCCGTGATGACCACCAGTTGGTCGCGGGGAATCGAGAGCGTCAGGTCCTTGAGATTATGCTCGCGGGCGCCGCCAATCTTGATGAATCCTTTTGCCATTTCCTGCAAATTTCCTGATCGATACAATCGCTTAACCTAGTCGAAACTTGAGGAGAAGCAAAGCAGAACTATTCGCGGCCAAAAATAAGAACACGCGTTTGGCGATTCACTGCGATTACAAATCCGCTTAAGGCGCCGGTATTTGAAGAATTCGGTAGAACTGCGCCGGATTGTTGGTTATGGGCGTGGGATCCGTGTAGGTGACATTTTCTCCGTCCGCTTCGAACGTGGCGATGGTTGGCCATGGCGTGGGCGTCAAGATGTTCGGCGTCGCCTGGACTTCATACCATTCGCCAGGCACACCCGGCCAGTTCAACGTCGGCCCATAAGTCGATCCGGGAGGCGGTGGAGTCGCCGTTACCGTGATCGGGACTCCTGATATGAGCAGTCCATTGGTCGAAACGACTGCGCGAATGGTGTAAGTCACATTGCTGCTCGTTTCATTGGGAACAGCAAGGAACCAACTGCTCACGATATTCGTGCCCAAAAGATTCGTTCGAATGACGATCTGTTCGCGATTCGTGCCCGGATTAAAGCTGCTGCCGAAATAAGGCGGCGCATAGGGCAATGTGCCCCGGTCGAGGGTCAAATCAACGTTTCCGTTGAGCTTATACAACTCGAACAGCGCCGCGGGAACATTGGTCGTGATGTCGAATTCGTAGAAAGTAGTGACATCCGGCCCAGGAGGCGCGGTGTTGGTGAATGGAATGCCATTGGTCAGCACGATGATATTGGGCGGTCCTTGTTCGCTCGCTTCGATGGTGTAACTCACCGGGCCGACATCATTGTTGTAAACGCCCAGATACCATGCGCCCGGGCCCAACGGCACCGGTGTCGAATTGGTGAGCACCAAAATATTTTGCGGACTGGCCCCCGGAACGGCGCTGATGTAATCGAAATTCGTCGTGTTGGGCAACGGCGTGCCCTTGCTGGCAACCAGAATAACGTTACCGCTCGGATTGATTATCTGGAAGAGCGACGACACCGCGTTCGTGTCCACAGTGAATTCATAGTAGCGCGGCACACCGCCGGCAGGAAGCGTGTTCGTGACCGGGACCTTGTTCGTCAGCACCGTGATGTTAAAGTCAACCTCCAACGTGAGATTGACCGGTGTTGCGCCGGTATTTTGCACGCCCAGATAATACGTGTTGCCAGGTACAAGCGGCGGAGAACCATTCGTCGCCAAAGTCACCGTGCCCCCGGCCTGTTGCGTGAACAATTCCACATCGCCGAAACCGGTTCCCGTGGGTTCCGTGCTCTGGTTGAACCAGAAATTCACCGGGCCGGAGGCCGTGAGAATGTTCGTCGCATAGCTCGCCCATGGCGGCACGTATACCTGGAAATAGGCGAAGTTCCCGGGCGCCACTGTATTGGTTACGGGTTGACCCTCATTCACCGGAATCGCATACGGAATCTTGTCGGTGAGCGTCAGGTTCAATTCCCAGCTCACGAGCGTCGGCTGCGGATTGGTTGCGCCGACGCGATTGTCCATGACCTCCAATTGCCACGTGCCCAGCGAGTTTTCACCGGCAAGTTTCGCCAGCGATTCCTCGGGCAAATAATAATTGACCGGATTGGGCTGGATGTCCTGGATGAGCTGGATCGCATCGATCAACATGCCATCTTCGTGCGGGACGAACGTAAGCGTCATGTTGTTCGTGGGCGCGGTGAAGGTGTAAGTGACCGTGTCCCATTCATCAATGCCTGAGATCTCGTTCGTCTGCCCCTCAAAGATGACATCCGCCGTGACGGGCGGCGTCTCGTCCACCGGGTCCTTCCCTGCGCTGCCGGCGGCATAAACATCCTGCACTTGCGCATCGGATAACCCAACGTTGTAGAGGCTCAGTTCATCAATCAACCCGGTAAATGCAAAGCCGTTGATGAGGTCGGCTCTGTTTCCAACGCCCAAGCCTGGATCAAAGCCAGGAATCAGCGCTCCAATCGGCACAGTCAATGTGTTGGTCACAACGGCAAGCGGCAAGCCATTGACGTATAGCTTCATCGTGGCATTGCTGGAATTGGTTCCGTTCCAATAATAGGTGCCGGCCACATGTGTGAACACATTCAGGTTCATCGGTGCGACGAGCAACGTGGAATTATCGTTGGTATCGGTGACCTGCCATTGCAAATCGCATTGGCCGCCCACCCCGGAAGGCGCCACTCCCAATGTGTATGGATCGAATCCGCTGCGAGAATCACCCCGCATAAGAATGCTGGCCGTATTGTCGCTCTGTGAATTGACCCATCCTTCGATCGTTATCGCGTTAGTCAAATACAAGTTCGTCGCATCAGGAGCGCGCAATTTCACATTGCCATTGAGTGAAAACGCCTGGCCAACAACTCCCGGCGCATAAACCACCGGATTGGTGCTCAGGTCAACCAGCGAATTGCCATCCACCGAATCATCGGTATTGTTATCCGCATTCCACCAACTTATCGGGTTCAATGCCGGCCGGCCATGTTTCGAAAACGCCAGCGTGTATTTGTAGCCGGCCTTGGTCGGCAAAACTGTCGTGATCGTGCCCCCATGCAACGCGAGCACGTTCGAGCCGTCCCCTCCCAAACCCGCCAACGCCGGCACGGTCACGACTGTTGGAGTCGTGGGGATCGCTGAATTGGTGGCCGAGACCGTCCAGGAGAAGAACGGAGATGTCGAGCTGAACGGAATAGTCGAGCCAAATGGATAACTCCCGGTTGCGATGCCTTCAAAACTGCTCGACGCATTCGTCTGCGCCGCGAGATATGCAGGCCCGCCGCCAAACGGCGGCACGGCAAACTTGATCGGTGTCTGGGTGATGTTTGTGTTTTCCGAGAACACCGCATAGGAAAGATTTTGAGCGGTGACATTCACCGTGTAATCCCATAGGTCCCCGTTCGTCGCCGAATTTCCATAAAGATTCATCACAATGATGACATTCTGGGAATTACCCGGACCGAATGGAACGGAAACCATATTGCTGCCGCTTACCATTCCCGTGTCAAAAATCTTCGCCCCATCGTAAAAAATAGCGAGTTCGTCCGGTATCGAATACATGTTGTAACTCACGTTCACGATGCCGGCATTGGCTCCCACCTGGATTACATTGGTTGCAGTTGTCGCGCCTCCGGAGCTTTGTTGCGGGTATGAAAGGAAAATATTGGTCCCGGAACCGTAGCCGTTCGTGTCCGTTCCGCCGCGATTTTCCGCCAACAACACGCGCGTCCCCTGCGGGCTGATCAGCGTCAACACCAGGTCCGATTCGCGCGGATGGATGATCCGCACGCCAACGTCCGCGCTCACGATGGTGCTATCGGCATCGACATCGTTTGTCGAATACGTCACTGCGTCATCCAGCAGCGGGACATTGCCCTGTGAGAAGAACAGCTTTCCACCCGCCGGATTCAAATCATACTGCAACTCGATGTCCACGGAGAGATTCGGCTCGGCATTGTGCGTGTGTATGGCAAACCAATATCTGCCCGCGTTCAAAGGCGGCGTGTCATACTTCGAAATCGAAAGCGTGACGTTCGTGGCATTGAGCAGTTCTTTCTGGAACAAAGCCGGCGTGGGCGGCGAACCTTCCTGGATGTAGAAGTCAAGCGGCCCGGTGTTGCCCGCGACGGAAATCGTGAGGTTCGTCGCGTTTGCCGGCACGTCCACAAACCCATAATACCAGGCATTAGCCAGCAGCGGAGGAATCCGATGATAGCCTGAATTGGGCGGATATTGCTTTTCCAGCAGCAGAGTCATGTAATTAATCGTCCCGGTGGTGGACGAACTGTCGTTCACGATCGTGTATGTCCACGCCGAGCCCATCGCATTGACTCCGGCAAAATTCTGCAGGCTGCCGGGCCCGGCGCTGGTGATTGCATTCGGAAATTCGCTTTCCCCGCTGTCGTCGTACACGAGCGTCTCGGTGGCATCACTGGAATTGGTGAATACCGAATGGTTGTTGAGCACCGCCGCCTTCCCGCCTTCAGTCAAGCTGCCGATGAAATCGCCGAAATCCGGGCACGTGATGGAATTGGTGACCACCACCTTGCGCACTTCCATCGCGTTGATGCAAATGCCGATCAGGAACGCGGAATTCGGCTTCGTCGGTGAGCCTGAGGGAAGTACCAACGGCACGGTGTTCATGTTCACGATGGCGTTTCCGTTCGTGTCTGTCTGGCTGAAAGGCACGTCTGTCGCAAAGCCGATCAAATTATATTGCGCGGCCTGCTGGTCCTCCGATTTGATGCCGATGTAATAAACCTCGCCCGGCGTCGAATTGGTGAAGAACACCACTTCATTGCCAATCCGCCCCAGCGATTTGGATGCTCCATTGATGGCAGCATTCATCAGTGCTGGATTGCTGACATTGGTCATCGAAGGATCCGTCGAAACATACATATCGATGTCCGCGCCGGCGAACCGCGTCGCGTCCTGATCGGGCGGCGCAATTTCGTTGAGCGCGCCCGCGCGCGGCAGGCCAAGATTCGGCGGCGCAAACGTCA
>DASRBR010000247.1:0-3090 GCA_035653495.1 Verrucomicrobiia bacterium | reverse complement strand
TGGGTGCATTTGATGCGATGGCGCCGGTGCTGGCGGTGCTGGATGCATCGGCATTGTTGGACGCGGCCACACGGCCAGTATTTGATGGGGCAGCATTTGGGGCCAACGGATCGAAGCTGTATTTTGGACTGCTGTCAGTTTCACACCCCGCCAGGAACAGGGCCGCAATGGCGAGCCCCAAGCCGGCAAAAACCCTCAATTTCATAATTTCCATCGTGCTTTTGATCAAGATTTGATTGTTTGCGTTTGGCTAGTATTTGGGTTTGATGCCAATGCGCGACTTTTCCCCGGAGGTCCCGTTGGTGATCGGCGCGGCGTCATCGTCGTCCTTCGAATAGTAATCGTGGAAATATCCGCTGTAGTAATAGTAGCTCTCGTCCTGCGACATGTTGATGTTGTTCAGAACGATGCCGACCAGATTGCCGCCCACTTTTTCAATGAGCTGCTTGGCGCGGATGTTCATCGGCTGCGGATAACGGCGGTATTGGATGACCTGCAGCGCCATGTCCACTTCGCTTGCGAGAATGGAGGCATCGCTCACGCCCATGATGGGCGGCGAGTCGAAGAAGACGAAGTCATAACGCCGTTTGAGTTCGCTGATCAAATCCTTCATCTGCGCGGAGCTGAGGACGCCGAGCGAACTGCTGGGCAGCTTGCCGCTGGCCATGAAATCCAGGTTCGACTGCCTGGTGGTCTGGATGACCTCTTCCATGGTGTTCTGCTTGAGCAAATAGTTGGTCAATCCAAGATTATTGGTCACGCCCAAAAGCTTGTGCAGCGTGGGACGGCGCAGGTCGGAATCCACCATGAGCACGCGCGAACCGCTTTGGGCAAAGACCGTGGCCAGGTTGATGACCGTGGTGGACTTGCCTTCGCCGGCGCCGGCGCTGACCACGGCGAGCGTGTTCAGTTTGTCGTCCTTGCGCGAGAACAGCAGGTTGGTGCGCAGCACGCGGTAAGCCTCGGCATGCGGGCTTTCCGTGCCTTCCTCGATGATATAACCGACATTTTGCGGAATGACACCCAACACCGGCGCTTGAAGCGTGCGTTCGACGTCATCAATGGTCTTCACGCTGGTATCCAGATATTCGATGAAGAACGCCAGGCCCACGCCCACGACCAAACCGATGACGATGCCCAAAAAGATATTGAGCGGCTTGTTCGGACGCACGGGACGCTCGCCGGGCAACGCGTGCTCGATCACGTCCACCATCATGGACTTGGGCATCTTGATCTCGACGTTTTCCTGGAACGTGCGCAACGCAAGCACTTCACGGAATTTGCGCATGCGCTCCAAATCCGCCTTGGCGATGTAGTAAGGACGGTCGGCTTCGGCGCGGGCGATGTCGCTGGTCCGCGCTTCGTGGACTTTCTCCTCGGAATTTTGGACGATGGCCTTGAAAGCCGCGACCCTCGTTTCCATGCCCTTCAAAATGCCCGCGACGCGATTGTCGATGTCCTTGTTCAATTGGTCGCGCAACTTCATCAGGCGCACGACTTCGGGATGTTGATCGCCGTAATCGCTGCGCTTGGTCACGAGCTGGTCCTCGGTCGAGTTGAGGTCTTGCAATTCGGTGGTGAGAATGGCGTCAGGCGCGGCGGTGGGGATTGCCTGGCGAAGTTCTTCAGGGGAGAGCGCCTTGAGCTCGTTCAGCATTTTCTCTTCCTTGACGTACTGGGTCTCAGCCTCGATTTTCAGGCTGTCGTAATGCTGGACGTTAAGGGGATCCAGCGAGCTGCTTGGGCCCGTGCTGTTGGGGTCCGTTTCCACGATGTTCAAATCCTTGCGCAGTTTGTCCACGACGGCTTCCTGGTCACTGATTTTCCCATCCTGCACTTTGAGTTCGTCATTAAAGGCCGAGATGCCGCCCTGGGTGAGCTCTTTGCGCTGATTCTGACGGTAATCTTTATACTCCTCGGCAACCGCATTGGCGATGGCGGCCGCCTCGTCCTTGTTATCGCTGTAAACGGTGATGTCAATCAACATGGTATTGCGCTCAGGCCGCAGATCAATCATGCGCTTGAGGGCCGCGCGGCTTTCGTAGGTTTTGAACGGGGCCTCAGCGCCGTATTTCTTCTGCCAGGCCTCGTTCAAATGGAGCTTCTCAATGACCTTGTCCAGCACCTTTTCGGATTGGATGACTTCGAATTCGGTCTGGATGAAGTAGGGATCGTAAACACCGCCGAAGTTGGGCCGGTCGGCGACGCCCTGCACGTCGTTCACATCGCGTTCCACTTTGATGACCGCCCTGCTGGAATAGGCTTCCGGCAGGATGAACGTCACGATGGTGGCCGTGATGACCACCAGCAAGAACACGGCAAGGATGACGGTCTTGCGGATGCGAATGATGCGCCAATAGTCGAGGAAATGCAATTTAGCCTCGGGCTGCGAAGATGTTTTTATAGGATCCATACGTCAAAAAAATAAATGGGGGCCAGCTTAACGGCCCAGCCCCCTTCCAGTTCGCTTTTAATTTTGTTTTTAATAAGTGGCTGTCACGCCGACGTACACCCGGTTTCGGTCATAAGGCCGGCCGGGGACATCAGAGTGCAAGAGGTCGTAATTGTATCCAGCTTCCGCCGAAAAATGCGGATTGAACTGATAAGTAAAATTCACGCCAAGGAGATAAAAAGTGTCATGGTCATTGTTGAAACCGCCGCCGTTGAACCTGGACGCCTGGTATTGCGCCGAAAGGTGGGCGATCAGCTTGGGAGACAACCACGAAAGCGTTTGCTCGACAGTCCCGTACACGCTGGAGGATTCCTGGTCCATGACCAGGCCCCCCAGAGAGAAGCCAACATCAGTCGCGTTTCTGGAATGGCGGAAACCGAGGGTCAACGCGCCGCCCTGCATGTAAGTGTACTGGGCACTAGCGTCAACATACGGGCCCCACGTGCTAACACTTTCGCCCGGCGGTTCATTGTAATAATCGTAATAGGTGGCGCCTGCATGCAACGACACCGACAAATCCGAACGCAAGGAGTGCTCGACGCCGACATAGAGGGTATGGTTGTAATTGTCGCGGCTATTGGGCGCAAGATAAGGAAAGCCCGCGGGCGACAGCGAGCCGTGGGCCAAATAATCCACCG
>DASRBR010000246.1:0-8390 GCA_035653495.1 Verrucomicrobiia bacterium | reverse complement strand
TGCTGCCGTTGCCGCCCATGGATTGAGTGTCCTCTTGAATCACATGCGAGTCTGTCCACTTTTTGATTTCCGAGTGGCCATCGGCATACGAAAGCCCCCCGGCGTTGTTGTGGTAAGTCGCGGGAGCGTTGACCCATTGATTTGGTTGATTGATATCCACGGCAAAATAACCGTCATCAATCGAAAAGCGGTTTTCATCAATGAAAACAAATGCCGTGCTCGTGCCCAGCGTCCTGCTCACATCGTTTATGGTCGTGAAAATGTTCACGCCCGCGGCGGCGCTTGGGTTCCAGATGTTTGGCGGGTTTCCGGCGGGGTTCATCCAGCAGTTCATGGACATGCTGCGGACACGAGGCTTGCCAAGCGAGCTGTTCATGGGATAAGTCGAGTGATCGGCGGGGCATTTATAGACTGCCGTATTATTGATGTAAGGATAAAGCAATCCCGCTTCGAGATAAGTGAGGTCCCATGCGCCTGTTCCCTGCATATTACCCGGGCACCATTGGGCTTTCGCCCCGCCGGGCTGCAATGCCGGATCACTGGAACTGGTCGGCTGCATGGCCAAATCCCCGTTGGGGACCAGATGATCTGAATTATCATTGGCATACATGATCCAGGCCAACGAAAGCTGCTTTTGGTTGTTCACGCATTGAACGGCCTGCGCTTTCTGCTTCGCTCTGACCAGCGCTGGCAGCAACAGGCTCGCAAGAATGGCGATGATGGCAATCACCACCAGCAGTTCAATCAACGTAAATGCCCGCAAAACCGCAAAGCTCTTGGTTTTTTTCCCGTTCCTCGGATTAATGTTCATACTGCGCCTTTACTCCTTTGGAGCAAGCCGGTACCAGGAATAGACCCGGTACCGGCTTGATGATCCCCATGTTTTATTCTGTTACTGTACCATCACTTTATAAAACCGCTGCGACCCGCCTGTGGAATCTGTGATCGTTTTGACAGTTCCATCGCCCGATACGATAGTCAAAGCTTTCCACGCAGGGTCGCTCAGGTTGTTCTTGTAAAGAATGGTGTAATTGAAGCCCGCCTGTGTCTGGAACGAGACGGCAGGGTATGTTCCACTCATGATCGCCCTGAGATTCAGCGGTGAAGCCGCGGGCACCAGCATGAAGTAATTTGCGTTAAGATTGTTACCGCTGGTCAATTTGATTGTGTTCGTTCCACTCAAACTGACGATGGCAACATGATTGTTGGTGTCAATAAGCGGCAGCCAATGCCATGTCTGCCAGCCCCCTGCATTGGGGTCCGAAAATGAACCCAACAGTTGTGTCGATTGATTGGTTGTTCCCCAACCTCCCGTCACCATGCTCAGGGTCGTGCCGCTGAACGGCCCGGCGCCACCGGCAAGGCGGCCATAGACATAAAACTGTCCCGTCGGATAAGTGCGCGTGTAGTTCAGCCACCATCCACCGTTGAACCAGCCGACATCGAAATCGCCGATGTTCGGGTCGCCCGTCGCAGCTCTGGCATCAAGGAACTTCTGGCGCAGATAATCGAAGTTCAATTCTGTGCCCACGTTTTCAAACGGCCTGTAGTAAAGGTCGGCGCCGTCATTGCTGGCGATGGTGGTGAAGTCAATCCCGTAGATACCGGCATTGGCTGAATTGCCTTCCGGATAACCGTAATAGCTATTGGGCGCTGTCGTTCCGTTTGCACTCTGGGGAGTGCCGCCTGTAAGAGTGTCATCTCCGGTCGGCAGAGGGTTGTCAATGAACTGCCCGCCGTTGAAGTCCCAGTCTTCCGCTTCCCACATGAAGTTGTTTTGCGAGAAGGTATCAAAGTTGATGGTGAACTTGGAAGACAGGCTCGTGCTGTTCGTCACGTTGATGACAGCAACATAGAGCGCATTTGAGGCGACGGGTATGCTGCAGTTCCATGTGTTGGTCGGACCCGCGGTGATGGACAGGAGCGGCGTCATGTCAAAACCATTCAAACTGAGATGAATGGCGTTGCTGTTGATGGGGCTGCCAGCCGCTGGACCAATCGTAAAGCTCAATGAATTGGTCGGTTCAAACGGATGCAAACCCGTCGGATACGACTGGATCAATGCCGGCCTCTGGCTTCCAACCGCAGGAACGAGCATGTAGAAGTTGATATTCGGATTTCCCACCACGGTTGAGCGGAATGTTTCGGGTTGTCCGGACATCGTGACACTCACCAAGTTTCCGAAACTATCCAAGAGAGGCACGTAAGCATACGTGTTCCAGCCATTGTCGGTGAAACTAAATGTGCCGAGATTGGTCACCGTTTGGCTCGTGTTATTTGATACGGTGCTGGTCACCTGCCCGAAATTGAGCATCGTCCCGCTTCCAACCGTCGCGAGCCGGGCATACACGTTGTATTTGCCCGCAGGGAACGTCCGGGTGTAATCGAGCCAGTCGCCCGGGCTGTTGTAACCCACTTCTTCGTCAATCACGTTGGTTTCTCCCAACGACTGGGCAACGAGGAATTTTTCGCGAGGCGCCTCAAACGCGCCCTGGATGGAAACGGCGTCGGTCGCACGATAAAAGTGAGCAGCGCCGCCGCCATTGGCACCGGGCCCGCCGATTTTGTTTTCGTCAATGGAAGCCGTACCCACCAGATTGGAATAAACCCACGTGCCACCGTCGGGAGTCGTGTCCAAAAACATGCCGTTGGTAAAATTGAAGTCTTCTGCTTCCCAGACGAGCACGGGTTGGATGGTGTCGAAAGACTGATTCGCCGTGGCGATTTGCCCCGTGTTGCAAAAAGCAATGAGGCTCACCGAGTACGTCGTGTTTGTCGTGAGCGGCAAACTACCATTCACAGTTGCAGTGCCTATTCCGGACAGAGTCAACGCGGGCGTATTGGTGCCATAAACATTTGTGGCGACGACTGGATTGACCAGTCCCTGGCTGGAAACCACGGTCACTTGGACATTTGTGATCTGCCCGGCTTGTGCCTCTGCAGTAAACGTGAAATTAGTATTGGTTGCCAAAATGACCGTCGGTGACACGTTGGTTATATAAGGAGGCGGAGGCGCGGTGGTGAGCAGTTCAAAATCGTCCCAATAAGTGGATCCGCCCGCATAATTGACAAGGTTAAATACCGTGTTCCATTCCACGCGAACCGATCCCGGCGGCGCCACAAGCTGGTTCGTTGTTCCGAGGAACGCATAGGTGTTTACATCATAAATATTCGTCACACCCAGGTCTGTCCAAACCCCGGTGGGAGAATTGCTGGTGATGCTGACCGAACGATAGCGCGCCAATGTGTTGCCGCTAATGTCCTGGAAGGTGACCTCGATGAACGCATTGTTGCCATCACCTGCAGGGAACGCATCGGTCGGAACTTGATATTCCCACCCGTCAGCGGTGAATACCTGGCCGGGAAAAGCTGAAACAAATTGGTAAAATCCGTTATACTCACTTGAACCATCACCGTAATTCCCATACATCCAAAAACAATAAGTCCCGCTGTGCGGCGGAGCTTGATTGGTTGGCGTCCCAAAGTTGTACCCGGCATTTCCATATTGGTTCCAGCCGGAATAGGAGCCCGCTTCTGCGCCAGGATTCACCAGCACATTGCTTTGCGCCGATGCGATCATGCCGGAAAAAATCAAGCCGGCAAAAATGAGGATGACTCTGAAGATGGAACCTAACCGACGAGTTCCACCGCTGATGGTTTGATGAGGATTTGGTTGGTAGTAGTTGGAGTTTTTCATCTTGCACCTTTCTCAAGGCAATAGCCCGTGACACCGCTGGTTGGTTTTGACATAATTATTGACATGGCTATGTCGTGTTGTGTATTACATGGCGAATGGCTAGTCAAGAAATATTTACAACAATTTTTCCTCCCTTTTCACCCAATTTTCAACAAATTGTGACACAACCACTTAGATTTTGGGCTTATTGGCCAAAATTTACAATAAAGTCACAATCGTTGGCAAGCCTTGTTTTATCGCAATCTTCGCGATTTTTTGACGGTAAGCCGCTTTTGTCATGAAATCTAACTACGCATATCTGATCTCAGTCTCTCTCATTGTCGCCCTGGGCGGTTTTCTTCTGGGTTTTGATGCGACGGTGATTTCGGGAGTCGGCCCTTTCATCAAGAATTATTTTGGACTGAAAGAACTGCAATACGGATGGGCAGTCAGCAGCCTCGGCTGGGGCGCTCTTGCCGGAAATGCGATGGCGGGATTGCTCAGTGATCGGTTCGGAAGAAAAAAAGTTCTGCTGCTCACGGCGTTATTATTTGTTGTTTCTGCATTGATGTCGGCTGCTGCAACTGAATTTTGGCAGTTCGTCGTCTCGCGAATCATTGGCGGCATCGCAGTGGGCGGCGCAATCCTCATCGCGCCGGTTTATATCGCGGAAATCGCACCGCCCAAACAGCGCGGCAGTCTCGTCTCTTTCAATCAGCTCAATATTGTCATCGGCATCTCCGCCAGTTTTTTCTCGAATTATTTTCTGCTGCGGATGGGGAACAATGCCTGGCGTTGGATGCTCGGCGTGGAGGCGGCTCCTGCCCTGCTCTATTTTATATCGCTTTTTTTCGTGCCGGAAAGCCCCCGCTGGTTGCTCAACCAAGGACGCGCGGACGAAGCGCGCGAAATTTTTGCCAGGGTCGGCGGCGTGGAATATGCCCACGAGGAATTGCTTAACATTCAACAAAGCCTGAAGGGCTCGACACGGGATTGGCGCGCATGGAGGAAACGCGGGATGCTCTACATCATGGTGATCGCGTTCGGCATCGCTTTCTTCCAGCAAATCACCGGCATCAACGCCATTTTTTATTATTTGCCAACGATTTTCGCCCAGGCCGGAGGTGGACAGAACGCAGCGTTTCAACAGGCTGTCCTGGTTGGGTTGGTCAACCTGTTCATGACGCTGGTCGCAATCTGGCTGATCGACCGGTTGGGGCGCAAGCCCCTCCTGATCATCGGCGCGACCGGGATGGCGGTATCGCTTCTGACCTGCGCCTGGGCGTTTCATTCTGCAAACTATCAGCTCACCGACAAATCTTTTGAGCTTCTGAAAAACGAAAAGCTTCCCGCTGATCTGCTCGCCGATTTGAAAGCCGGCCCAAAGGAGGTTTTCACCACGGACAAAGATTTTTTAAACGGCCTCGAAAAGCATTTTGGCGCGGACCGGATCGAGCCGCATCGTGATTCGCTCACGGCCGCCGGTTTGAACATCAAGGCGCAAATGGTTCTTATGGCCATCATCGGTTTTGTGGCGTCGTTTGCGATATCGCTCGGGCCGGTGATGTGGGTGTTGCTCTCGGAAATTTTCCCCAACGAATACCGCGGCGCAGCCATTTCGATCGTGGGATTCTGGAATTCCATCGTCAGCTCCTCAGTCACTTTTATTTTTCCCTGGGAACTATCGCATTTCGGATCAGCAGGGACATTCCTTGGTTATGGTTTGCTTGCGCTGGCGACGCTCTTTTTCGTCCTGCTGTTCATTCCCGAAACCAAACGCAAAACTTTGGAGGAATTGCAAACCGTCCTGCTGCGCCATTGACCAGTTTAATTCATATCAGAATCAACCCTTAATTTTTATGTCGTTCTCTCCAAAAAAAAGCAAAACCGTGGCGCTTTTGCTGGTGTTCACCACCTTGTCGTTCCTTTGCGCGCAAATTGCAGTCAGTTCAGTCGTTCCAGAGCCAAGCGGTCCCGTGAAGGTGGAAATTCGAAATGTGGACGGTCGCTACGAACTTTTCGTTAATCATCAACCATTCTACATCAAAGGCGCGGGGCTGGACGGAGGCGATCAGGAAGAACTGGCCGCGCAAGGGGGCAATTCATTTCGCACATGGCGAGCAGGTGGCCGTGGTGAATCCGGCCGGCAAATGCTCGACCGCGCCTTGAAGAACCATCTTTATGTAGCCATGGGGCTTGATCTTGGTTTGGAACGCCACGGTTTTAATTACGACGATGAAGCCGCAGTTGCGCGCCAACTGGAAAGAGTGAAGGCGGAAGTTTTGCGATACAAGGACCATCCAGCCGTGATCATTTGGATCATCGGCAACGAACTGAATTTGAACGCCCATAATCCGAAGGTTTGGAACGCGGTCAATGACATCTCCAAAATGATTCATCAAGTGGACCCCAATCATCTCACGTGCACTGCGCTTGCCGGAATCAGCAAGGATTTGGTAAATCAAATCAAAACGCGCGCTCCAGATTTGGACCTGCTCTCAATCCAAATGTACGCCGACATCGTCAATTTGCCGCGTTACCTGCGCGAAACCGGCTGGACCGGCCCCTACATTGTCAGCGAATGGGGCGCAACAGGACATTGGGAAGTTCCGAAAACCGACTGGGGTGCGCCGATTGAAAACGACAGCACCACCAAGGCGAACGCATACAAAATGCGCTATGAAAAGGCGATCGCGGCGGACACAAATCAATGCCTTGGTTCTTATGTTTTTCTTTGGGGCCAAAAACAGGAACGCACGCCCACCTGGTACGGGATGTTTCTCGCCTCTGGTGAAGAAACGGCGACTGTGGACGTGCTGCATTATCTCTGGACAGGAAGCTGGCCCGAAAATCGCAGCCCTCGCTTGAACGCATGCACGCTGGACGGAAGGACGGCTTATCAAAACATCCATTTGAAACTCGGCGAAACGTATCCCGCCAAAGTCCTGGTGACGGATGATGATCATGATCCCATCACTTACTCGTGGGAAATCCTGCCAGAAGCAACCGACCTTGGGACTGGCGGTGATTATGAAGTCAAACCCGCCAGTATTCCGGGATTGATTTCAGATCCGAAACAAAGCCAGATCATTCTCAAAGCTCCGGCAAAACCCGGTGGCTACCGCCTCTTCGTTTACGCTTACGATGGCAAAGGCCATGCCGCGCACGCCAATATTCCATTTTTTGTAAACGCAGCTCTTACCGCGCCGCTTTCCTCTTCTCAATGAAACGTGAGTTATATCTGGGCCGCGTTGCGCTTCGTCCAAACAAGGCTTCGGTGCAGGGCAGTAAAGTCACGATGGTCAGCAAAGATTTTTACTGCATCTCCAATTACGACCGAATGCGTCCTTTCCTGATGAGCCTGGTCAGCAGCGCGGACCATTGGATGTTTGTTTCCAGCACCGGCGCGTTGACAGCCGGACGGGGCGACGCCGATGCCGCGCTTTTTCCGTATTATACCGAGGATAAAATCCACGATTCTGCCCAAATCACCGGAAGCAAAATGGTTATCATCGCCCAGCAGGATGGTAAAAAGTTTTTGTGGGAACCGTTTTCTGAACGGTATCGCGGAATCTATGACATCCAACGGAATCTCTATAAAAGCTTTTTGGGCAACGAGTTGATCTTTGAAGAAACGAGCAAGGACCTCGCGCTAACTTTTCGTTACAGTTGGGCGAACAGCGAACGCTTCGGGCTCATCCGCAAAGCCGCGCTCAGTTCATCGAGAAAAACACAGGTCCGAATCCAACTGCTCGACGGCATTCAAAACGTCTTGCCATCGGGCCTCGGCAGCCAATTGCAGCTTGAAAAAAGCGTGTTGGTGGACGCGTATAAAAAGAACGAGCTTCTCTCCGAAACCGGGCTCGCGCTGTTCACGCTCAGTTCCATCATTGTGGACCGTCCGGAACCGGCCGAATCACTAAAAGCAACAACCGTCTGGTCCCTTGGTTTCAATGATGCCATCCGGTTGCTGTCCTCCGTTCAACTCGATCGGTTTAGGAAAGGAATGCCACTACGCGAGGAAACAGACATTCGGGCGGAACGCGGCGCTTATTTTGTTGCGGCTGAATTCACTCTTCACCCTGGAGAACAAAAAGACTGGACCATGGCCGCCGACGTGAACCAGGGCTCTTGGCGTGTCGCCGAACTGGAGGAATTGTTGCGGAAACCCGGCGCATTGGCAAAGTTGCTTGATGCGGACATTCAGCGCGGCACAGAGGAATTGCGGCGACTCGTGGGAAGCGCCGATGGCACCCAGAAAACTGCCGACACGCTCGGCAACGCGCGGCATTTCAATAACGTTCTATTCAACATCATGCGCGGCGGTGTTTTTCGCGATGGCTACATTGTGGATGGCCGTGACCTTCATGATTTTGTAGCCCACGCCAGCCATGCGTTGGCCCGGCAGCATGCAAATTTTTTCCAGAAGCTGGAAAAGGAAATCACCTATTTCGAAATGGTCCGCAGGGTCTCTCAAACAGGCGATGCAAATCTCGAACGACTCTGCCGTGAATATTTGCCGCTCACCTTCAGCCGCCGGCACGGCGACGCAAGCCGCCCTTGGAACCGCTTTTCCATTCCAGGACGAAATCCTGACGGGTCCCGTATTCTCGACTACGCAGGAAATTGGCGCGACATCTTTCAAAATTGGGAAGCGCTCGCCATTTCATTTCCCGGGTTCGTTTCAGGCATGATTTGCCGCTTCGTGAATGCA
>DASRBR010000245.1:0-3623 GCA_035653495.1 Verrucomicrobiia bacterium | reverse complement strand
ACAACATGAAATTCGTGCGGCACCTTCCGCCCGGCGAGCATCCGGCGTTTTTCTGTTCGTCGCAGCTTACGTTGAACGTCACGCGCGCAGCGATGGCGGCGATGGGTTATTGCCCGTCGGGGCGATTGTTCGAAGCCGCCGCCTGCAGCACACCGGTGCTCAGCGATTGGTGGGAGGGGCTCGATGAATTTTTCACGCCGGGCTCGGAAATCCTGGTTGGCTGCCAGAGCGAAGACACGATTGCCGCCTTGCAATTGTCGGCGGAAGAATTCGCGCGGATCGGCAAGGCCGCGCGCGAACGCGCGTTGGCGGAACACACTGCCGATCATCGGGCCTGCGATTTGGAAGCGGCGCTGGAAGGTAAACCGGCGCGCGAGACGGAACTTGATTTGATGGAGGTCTGAACATGTGGGGCATCATTCCAGCCGCAGGCGCAGGCAGCAGGATTCAGCCGCTTGCCTTTTCGAAGGAATTGCTGCCGGTCGGCAGCCGGCTTGATGGCGCGACGGAACGCCCGCGCGCTGTCAGCGAATATCTCGTCGAGCGGATGTTGCGTGGCGGCGTCGAAAAACTTTGCTTCGTCATCTCGCATGGCAAGTCGGACATCCTCGAATATTACGGCGGAAAAATCGGCGCGGCGGACATCGCGTACGTCGTGCAACCGCGACCGGCAGGCTTGTGCGACGCCATTTTCCGCGCGCTGCCGTTGATCGCGAAGAACGAGACCGTCGCCATCGGTTTGCCGGACACCATCTGGTTCCCCGAGGACGGCTTGCGCGCGCTGCCAGACGATGTGCTTTCGTTTTTGCTCTTTCCTGTGAAGCAGCCGCAATTCTTCGATGCCGTTGTGATGGACGACAAAGATCGCGTGACGGAAATCCAGGTCAAAAACCCGCGCGCGCGCTCCTCGTGGATTTGGGGCGCGTTCAAGATGCCGGGGCGCGTGTTGCATGAGCTTTCCGACTTGTGGCGCACGCGCGAGCCGCGCGATGAATACATGGGCACGCTCGTCAATGCGTACCTCGCCGCGGGCGGACGCGCCGTGGGGGTGCGCGCCGGCGAAGCGTACGTGGACGTCGGCACGCTCAACGGCTATCGCGAAGCGATCCGCCTTTTGACTTCGCCGTCTCGCGATGGCGAGGCGACTTCCCATTCGCGAAATGATGGCAAACGCGTCCATCAACGCGGTCGCAGCCGGATGAAGCCGGTCACGCCGTTGCATGTCAATGCCAAGATTTGCAAACCATCCATTCCTTCAATCACGTGAATACGAGCACTCTTTCTCACTCCGCCCCTGCAACGCTGACGCGTGAGCAAATCCAGCAGCGCATCAACGAGCTTGGCCAATGGTTTCACAACATGGACCTGCGCGGCGTGCAGACCGCGCCCAACCATTTTCTCGGCGATTATCCGCGCCTGAAATGGCAAACCTTCGCGCACGCCATTCCGGAAGATTTGGAGGGACGCTCGGTCCTGGACATCGGCTGCAACGCGGGATTTTATTCGCTCGAAATGAAACGCCGGGGCGCAGGGCGCGTGGTGGGAATTGATTCCGATCCGGCGTATATCGCGCAGGCAAAGTTTGCCGCCGAAGTTTGCGGCGCGGAAGACATCGAGTTGCGCCAACTTTCGGTCTATGACCTCGCGCAACTCGGCGAAAAGTTCGACGTGGTTTTGTTCATGGGCGTGCTCTATCATCTGCGGCATCCGTTACTGGCGCTCGATCTCATCCACGAACATGTCGCGGGCGACCTTCTCGTTTTTCAAACCATGCAACGCGGCAGCAATGCCGTCGAAAACGTCGCCGAAAATCCCTCATTCCACGAAAAGGACATGTTTGACCGGCCCGGCTTTCCACGCATGTATTTCATCGAAAAGAAATACGCCAACGACCCGACCAACTGGTGGATTCCCAACCGCGCCTGTTCCGAAGCGATGCTGCGCAGCGCTGGATTCGAAATCCTGAATCATCCCGAGGAGGAGGTTTACATCTGCCGGCGCAAGGAAGCGCAAGTTGAAATTCCCGCTCCGGCTGCCTTGAGCAGTCCGGCCCTCGAGAAGGTGGCTTGATTGATGGGCCTTCCTAGTGGGATTGGTGCGGCGATTTTGGAGTGCGGTGGCATGACACCGCTTTTCTTCCGGGCGACATGTCGCCCGGTTCCAAAGCGCGGACATGTCCGCGCACTCCAAATAAAAATTTCCGGCGTCAGTTCCGGCGGGTTTGCTTATCCCGCAAAACATTGTGGGTGAAATGCTTGCACAATTTGCCATGCGTTTTGCATCAAAATAGCCAAATCGCAATAATTCGTGGGATTATCGAACGACGCACCTTTTTGTTTGGTCGAAACCTACTCATTTGTCAGCAAATGAATCCAAAAGCAACATGGATCGCGCGGGCAGCAAGGGCAGGCTGCGACGCGCGATGGGCTTTGCTTTTCCTTATCGCCGGGCCGTCCTCGGCATCCTTGGCATAACCCTCCTGTTGGCGGCGGCCAACGCCGTTGAGCCTCTTGTCCTCAAAAGCATTTTCGACAACCTCGCGGGCCACAAGATTGTGCGGGGGTTCGTCATCGGCATTGGCATTCTGGTCGGGCTGGGCTTCTTCCGCGAAGCCGCAACGGCCGTCACCAATTGGATGACCTGGCACACGCGGTTGGGAATTCATTATGAGCTGCTGGAATCCACGGTCGAACGGCTGCACCGGATGCCGCTGAGTTTCCATCGCAACGAAGGGGTGGGGGCGATCATGACGCGGTTGGACCGGAGCATCCAGGGTTTCATCGGCGCGGTGAACCAGATTTTGTTCAGCATTTTTCCAGCAGTGCTTTATCTGCTCATCGCGCTGGTCATCATGGTGCGGTTGAACTGGAAACTCGCGTTGATCGTGTGCGCATTCCTGCCGTTGCCGGCCATCATCGCCGCGTTGGGCGGACCGGAACAAAACCGCCGCGAACGCACTCTGCTGGACCAATGGTCAAAAATCTATTCACGCTTCAATGAAGTGCTCTCCGGCATTGTGACCGTGCGCAGCTTCTCCATGGAAGACGCCGAGAAAAAACGTTTTCTCAAGGACGTTCATGCAGCGAATCAGGTCGTCATCCGCGGCGTGGGAATTGATTCCGGCCTTGGCGCGGCAACGAATCTGGCCGTCACAGCGGCGCGCATCACGGCAATCGCGTTTGGCGGCATGTTGGTTTTGCAAGACCGGCTTTCGCTCGGAACATTGGTTGCGTTTCTCGGGTTCGTGGGCGGATTGTTCGGCCCGGTGCAGGGATTGACCACGATTTACCAGACCATCCAGAAGGCGTATGTCTCGCTCGACGAAATCTTTTCCATCCTCGACGTGCAGGAACACCTCGGCGACGCGCCGGACGCCGCGGAAGTTGCCGGCGTGCGCGGCGAAGTTGCCATACAAGGACTGAAGTTCCGTTACGAACGCAATTCGCGGCCGTTGTTGCAGGGAATTGACCTGCACGTGAACCCGGGCGAAACCGTGGCGATCGTCGGGCCGAGCGGTTCGGGCAAGACGACATTGATGGCGCTGCTGATGCGTTTTTATGATCCGGACGAAGGCAGCATTTTGCTGGATGGCCGCGATTTGCGGACGTTGAAACAGCGCTCGT
>DASRBR010000244.1:0-7258 GCA_035653495.1 Verrucomicrobiia bacterium | reverse complement strand
GAGGCATTTTCCGTCGTGCCAATGGCCGCGATGAAAGACCTGAAAATTCCGCACGAAAAAGTAAACGTGTTCGGTGGCGCGGTCGCCTTGGGACATCCCATTGGCGCGAGCGGCGCGCGGACATTGGTGACGCTGCTCACCGCGATGAAACAGCGCGGGGCCAAAATCGGCATCAACTCACTTTGCATCGGGGGTGGGGAAGCGGTGGCAATGGCGGTTGAACTTTGCTGATTGCCAAGGGAGGGATATCGCGCTGCGATGTCCCGCCTCCGCAGCAACGGGCGGGGACGGCATGGGAGCCGTCCCCAGTTTTGGCAGGGTGGACATTCCGTTCGCACGGAAGTGCGCCCTACCTCGTAGCTTGACCGCAAGGGAAACAGTGGCAGAGTAAGTCAAACGACGAATCAGGGGCATTCAAACTCTCATATCATGAGGCATCAATGAGCGACTCCACCGACAAGACATTCGAGCAGATGTCCGCCTTCCAAAAAATCTGGACGGAAACCTTCACCAAAATGGCGCAAGCCGGCCTTTCATTCTCGCCGGAATCCGCCCCGCCGGAATTTTTGCGCCAGATGCGCGGAGGGATTTTCCAGGCGCTGGCCAAATCGTGGGAGGAATTCATGCGCTCGCCACAATTCCTCGATTCGATGAAGACAATGATGGAAAACGCCATCGCGTTTCGAAAGATGAGCAACGATTTGCTCACCGGCGCGCATCACGCTATCCAGGGCACCGCGCGCAAGGACATTGATGACCTGATGCAGGCAATCCACCATTTGGAAACACGCGTAGTGAATCACGTTGAGGACATCTCCACACGTTTGGACAAGCTCGAACAAAAACTCAACGGAGCATCCTCCAACGGTACAGCAAAACATGCCCGCGCAACAAAACCAGCCCGCACGACGAAGCGCGCAACAAAACCAAAACACGCCGCGACGAAATAAAAGTCGAGGAACCTTTTTTCCAATGGAAAACGACTGGAACCGCGATGGCAGTTTGGGGAGCGCACTCCGCGTAGCGCAGGCATTCCTGCCTGCTGTATCGCAGGCTTTCAGCCTGCGCCGCGAACGAACTTTTTTGGCCTTCGCCGACAAGAATGTCGGCGAAACAGCAGACAAGAATGTCTGCGTTACTCCCGCCAGCTAGCTCAACAAGACATTCCATGAACGAAACCAGCAGCACTTCGACCAACCCCTGGTTGCAATGGCAACGTTGGATGATTGACGAGACGTTTGCCAATGCGCAACGCCTCTCCCGTCTTCCGTCCCTCGCGCAAAGAGCGTCTCAGGTCAGAAAAGGCGCGTCACCTTCCGAAGTGGTTTACGAAGAAGAGCGCCTGAGGCTGCTCCATTATATCAGCGATGAGCCCCCGCGTTATCGCACGCCGTTGGTCTTTGTTTTCGCACTGGTCAACCGCCCTTATATTCTCGACCTGAAGGAGGGCCGCAGCGTGGTCAGTCATTTTGTGAAGGCCGGTTTCGACACCTATTTGATCGATTGGGGCGCACCGACGCATGCCGACCGTCATCTTTCACTGGACGACTACGTGAACGGTTACATGGCCAACGTGGTGGATTATCTACGCGAACGCACCGGCGCGCCGCAGGTGAGCATCCTCGGTTACTGCATGGGCGGCACGATGAGCGCCATGTTCACGGCTTTGCACCAGCAAAAGGTGAAGAACCTGATGTTGCTGGCCGCGGGCATCGATTTCGGCACGCGCGATGGACTGCTCAACGTTTGGGGCGACGCGGATAATTTCGACGTGGACGGCTTCGTGGAGGCTTTCGGCAACTGTCCGGCGGAGTTTCTGCAGGCCGGTTTTCTCTTGTTAAAACCAGTGGCGAACCTCATCGAAAAACCAATCAACTTTTTCGAGAAGATGGACGATGACAAGTTCATCGAGGATTTTCTCACGATGGAAACGTGGCTGAACGACAACATCGCCGTCCCCGGAGAGGTGTTCCGCGAATTCATCAAATGCCTTTACCAGAAAAATTTGCTCGTCAAAAACCGGATGCCCGTCGGCCGTCACGTCGTTGACTTGCGCAAAATCACCTGTCCCGTGTTGAACATCATGGCGCAGAACGATGATTTGGTTCCTTGCGCGCAAAGCGCTCCGTTCAACGACCTCGTCAGCTCGCGCGACCGCAAATCCATCGTCGTTCCCGCGGGACACATCGGATTGGCCGTGGGCGGCAAGGCGCAAAAGGAAGCTTGGCCCGAAGCGTGTCGCTGGCTCGCGGATAGGAGTTAAATGTTGGCGGTTGGGCTGCGCTGCTTCGCGAAGGCGGAAATTTGTTCAGGAAATTTGATTGTCCTCCAGCTTTCACCTGTCTCTTTGTCAGCGACCTCCGGCAAAGCCGGAGGCTTGAGAGAGCGTGAATCGCTCAAAGCGCCATCATCTCCAGTTTTTCGAGGCGTTTGTCTTCTTTGGGCAGAGATGATGTACGGTTCGGATGGACAATTTCCACAGGTTTCTCCAGCCCTCATTCAAGGAGACATGCATGGAAATATTTATCTGGCGGGGAATTTTACTGGCGGCTTTTTCGGCAACGTGCATGTTCCAGCCCTCAACAACAATCAAGCATTTCTGATGAAGATGAATGGGCCGCGTTTGAACATTCAACTTTCGGGAAATCAGGCCATCATCTCGTGGCCGACAAATGCGACCGGCTTGAGCCTGGAGTCCAGCACCGATCCAACCTCCACTCATTGGTCACCCGTGACCGATACTCGGGGAATCGTCGGCCCGAATTATAGCGTGACCAATTCCATCGCAGCAGGAGCGAATTCTATCGTTTAAGGAATTTTTAGCGGTTGGGGTTTCACCCTCCCCCCACGATGCGCCCGCGGTCCATTTCCAAAAGGGCGTCGCAAAGCGCGGAGATTTCCTTGGGATTATGCGTCACGTAAAGCATCGGCAAACGAAATTCATCGCGCACCCGCGCCAAGTACGGCAGGATGCGCGCCTTTAATCCGCCATCCAGGCTGGCAAGAGGTTCATCCAGCAACAACAATCGCGGCGTGGCGATCAACGCGCGCGCCAGCGCCACGCGCTGTTTCTCGCCGCCCGATAATTGACGCACACCCCGCGCAATCAATGGTTCGATTTCCAGCACTTGGGTGATGTGTTCCATCGAGAAAAGGCCGTCGCAGGCTTTGCCGTGTTTTTGGCCATAAAGAAGATTTTGGCGGACGGAAAGATGCGGGAACAAGGCCAAATCCTGCGGCACGTAACCGATGCCGCGATGCCGCGCCGGAACCGAAATGCCCCGCGCCGTGTCTGTGAGGACCTGCTCATCAAGCTGGATGAAGGCAGAAGTTGCGCGACGCAACCCAGCCAGCAAATCGAGCAGCGACGTCTTGCCCGCGCCGGAAGGCCCGCACAACGCGACCACGCGCCCGGCGATTTCGACATTCACTTCGAGCGTAAAATGCGACAGCGGCAAAACGATTTTTTGCAGCAACAATTTCATTCAATGTCTTCTTCCGCGCAGCAGCCATTCGCTGCACCAGACCGCCCCGAACGCGAGCACGACCGAAACCGCCAGGAACCGGTACGCCAGCGCGTCCTGCTCGAGTTGCACCGCCTGATAAATCGCGCGCGAAATGGTCATCGTTTTGGGCATGAAACCGGCCACCATCACCGTTGCGCCGAATTCACCCAGCGAACGCGCAAACGCGAGCATCATCCCGCCAATGATGCCGCGCAGGGCCAGCGGCAGGGTGATGGTGCAGAACACGCGCATCTCGCCCGCGCCCAGCGTGCGGGCAATTTGTTCCAGGCGCGGGTCCACTTCCTCGAACGCCACGCGCGTCGAACGCACCAGCAACGGAAACGACATCACGCCCAATGCCACCAGCACCGCGCGCCAGGTGAACGCGATGTCCAAATCAAAATGACGGTGCAACGCGCCGCCAATCCATCCATGCCGTCCCAGGATTTCGAGCAGAATCAGTCCGGTTGCCACCGGCGGCATGACCAGCGGCAGGGTAATAAACGTTTCCACCACGGTTTTGCCGGGCCAAATACGCCTCGCCAGCAGCCACGCGACGCCAAGTCCTAACGGCAAAATGGCAATCACGCTCAGCACCGACACCCACGCGGTGAACCCGACGATCTGCCACGCTTCAACGTCCATCTGGGCAGATTACCGACGAACAACGAAGCCGTAACGCTCAAAAACTTGCGCAGCCTGCGGGCCCTCCAGGAATTTTTTGAACGCTTTGGCATCGTCCATGTGTTCGGATTCCTTCAACACAGCCATGGGATAACTGATGGGCGGGCCTTCGCTTGGCGGAATTTCACAGGCAACTTTCACTTTTTTGGAAATGGCCGCGTCAGTTTTGTAAACCATTCCGGCCTCGACGTTGCCCGATTCAACCGCAGCCAGCGCGGCACGAACATTTTCGGCAGGCACGACCTTCGGCTCCAACTTTTGCCAAAGCCCCGTCTTCTCCAGGTATTCGCGCGAATAAACGCCGGCCGGGACAGCTTTGGGGTCTGCCAGCGCGACGTGTTGCACGCCGACGTTCGTCAAATCTTTAGCCGAATGAATGTTCAACGCGCTGTCGGCTGCCACCACAACAACGAGCGAATTTGACAGGCAAGTCTCGCGCGTGCCATCCACAAGTAAGCCCCGATTTTCCAACTCGTTCATCCGCGCTTCATCGGCGGAAAAGAAAAGATCGGCAGGCGCGCCTTCCTCGATTTGACGTGCAAGCGTGCTCGAAGCGCCGAAGTTCAAAAGCACCTTGTTCCCGGTTTGCTTTTCATAATCGCCTGCGATGCGCTTCAGGCTGTCCGTCAGGCTCGCCGCGGCAAAGACGGTGACATCCGACGCATGCGCGGCAAAAACGCCTGCAATCATCCCCGCCGTGGCGAGCGCCGGTTGCAATCGTTTCTTTTGATGGATTTTCATAACCTTTGCGTTATCTACCACAATATAGAACGAATTCGCAAAAGTCGGCAAAACAAATCACGAGCTGAAAACCTGATCATGCAGCCGCCAATCCATATAAAAAAGGACCCGCGCAAGGTTCGCAAACCTGCGCGGGCCTTTGTTCGTTCAGGGTTATAATTGGATGCGGACTAAGGCTGGCCGAAGAAGAACTTCACGCCGGCATTGCCCATGCTGAACCAGCCGTTCCAACCGCCGCCCGGCGTTTTCTGGTAATTCGTCCAGATATCCTTGGAAGCCTTCCCGATGCCGAAGACTTGCAACGCGCCGTTGGCATTGTTGGCCACCATGAGTTGCGGGTCCTGGTTGTTGCCGCCAAAGTCGTACCACGGCGTCCAACTGCCTCCGGCCACATTCTGGTATTTATGCCAGACATCGTTGTTGCTCGATTGGACGCAGAACATTTCGAGACGTCCATCGGGATTGATGCCGCAAACAAATCCAGGCTGGCAACCACTGCCGCCTTCGCTAAACCAGCCGTTCCATGCGCCGCCGCCGCCCTTGGTTTGGTAATTGTGCTGGATGTCGCCGCCGGAACCGACGCCGAAGAGTTCCAGGCGTCCGTCCGCATCCTGTGCGACCGCCAGCCGCGGATTGATGCCGTTGCCGCCAAAGTCAGACCAGCTCGTCCACGAGCCACCGGGTGTGTTTTGGTAACGATGCCAGACATCGTTGTTGTCGCCTACGCCGAAGAGTTGCAGCTTGCCTGCGGAACTGTCGGCCACGACGTAACCGGCCTTGATATGCTCGCCGCCCATGTCGGACCACGAAGAATTCCATGAGCCGCCCGCGTTGGTCTGCCAGATATGCCAGATGTAACCATCCGTGCCAATGCCAAAGACTTCCAGGCGGCCGTCCTGGTTGCATATGGCCTGCAGGTTGGTAATGCCGGAGCCTCCAAGGCTGAACCATCCGGCCCAGCTTGAATGCGGCGCAGTTTGGTAATTGTGATAAACGTTCTTGTTGGCGGTGTTGACACAGAAAATTTCCAGGCGTCCATCCGTGTTCGTCGCGACCGCGATGGCCGGTGTGCCGGTGATGCCGCTCATGTCAAAGAGCGCCGTCCAACTGCCATTGGCGGATGTTTGATATTCATGCGCCGGGCTGTTGTCGGTATTGATGCAAAACATTTCCAGCGTGCCGTCCGTGTTCATCGCAATCGGCCCTACACAGGAGGCCGAAGAAGAACCTCCGCCCGTGCCGCCGGTGCTGATGACCATGGTGGAAACCAAGCTGGAGGAATTGCCGTTGAACACATCTTCGTCGCATGCGCCGGAAATGCCGCCAACGGAACCGCTGCTGGTCCATTGCCAGTTGTTCCAACCGCCCCAAAGATCGTCGGCAGAGCAGACGGACCAGGGTGTGCCTGTTTGCGGGCTTTCGCCATTATAGTTCGCGATCCAGGTGATCCAGTTGCCCATCGTGCTGTTGAGATAACCCGCGTTGCAGGCGCTGACATACACCACTGGCTTGATGGTGACATTGTTGGCCGAAGCGGAATTGAACACGCCGTTGAACCATTGGTTTGCCCAATCCGAATAGCTGCTGGCTCCCACGTAGCCGTTGAACGTCTCATAATCGAGCGCAGGATAGACCGTTTTGCCATCGTTCAGAATGTAGCCGTTGGCAAAATTCCAGAAATAGCTGGACTCTGCGCCGGGAGTATCGAGGTCGGGACGCGCAAAATGATAAGCGCCCATGTAAAGACCGGCTGACCTGCCGTGGCTTTGGTTATAACTATAGTCTGGGTCCTGGTAATAAGTGCCTTCCGTTGCCTTGGCCCAGGCATAGCTTATTCCGGAACCTTTGACGCTGGACCAATTAGGTTGCCCCTGGCCTTCATAGACATCTATGCCGAGCGGACGTTGCGCCAGCGCAGTTCCAGTTCCGAAGATAACGGCCAATGCCGATGCGACCAGGGCGGTTCGATGAAGAAAGGAGCGCGGTTGTTCGGGGTTGGAAGTGATCAGCGGTTTACTTCTTCTGAGGCTTCTTTTCATGGGTGTTCCTGTTTTTTGTGGTTAGGTTGGTTGGTCTGGATTTGAGGGCATTCGCCGCGACCGGCGCGCCCGCGTGGTGAGCGAAGCAAAGCAATAGATTGGAAATCGGCTTGTCTCATGCAGCTTTCAACAAGGTTGCAAAGCAATTCATGGTCTAAAAAAAATAAAATCCAAACAGACTTATTTTCTTAAACTAAAAATTAAACCGTATTGCGGCCGAACAAATTGTCCTGGTAGTTCGGTCTCTTTCGAGCGCGAAGCTCGATTTCTTTATACCCACGGATGGTC
>DASRBR010000243.1:0-7879 GCA_035653495.1 Verrucomicrobiia bacterium | reverse complement strand
ACCCGATAGCGCTCATCCCGATAAATGCCGCGATGGGCACGCACATCAACCCTGCGCCGGTGATGGCCTTGGTTACGCCATTGGCGCGAACGGTTTTTGCGCGCTCGGCAAAAAGCGCTTCGGCAAGTTGCTGCGCTTCCTGAGTCGAAAGACCCTGCATCATCAGGAATTTGATCACCGCAGGTTTTTCATCGCCCCACAATGTCTTTGCGCGGGCTTCGTGGGTGACCTGGATGATATCGATTTCTTTCTTGCCGGTTCCAGGCCTTACGCTGGGGCGCGCCGGCGGAGGCGCTGCGGGAGGAGCAGGAGGCGCGATGACCGCAGCAGCAGTCGCGTATTGTTGCTCTGGCGCAGTTGCAAATTGCGTCACGGTTTGCGCGATGAAATCGTTGGCAGCCTGCGTGCCATCCAAGCCGCAACTCGGGCAGGCCACGGTATAAGGCATTTGGCCTTGCGCAGGTTCGACGTCGAAAGCGTAACGTTGCCCGCAGCCACACTGAATCTTAATAGGAATCATAAAAAAAATGGATTATCCACACCTTGCTTGACTTTCTTAAATAGGCTGGAAATCCCTACTGCTTGTACCTCTCCAGCGATGTGCGAAATGGTGGAGATTTCGGCCGCAAATGTCAAGAAGCAACGAAGCCGCTTGAAGCGGTCCGAGTCGAGGACGGCCACATCAATTCTTTGGATTGATTTCCTTCCAGTCGTGAATACCGATGATTGGCAGGGCGAAGGCAAAAGCCTTGCGCCATTGCGGAGTGTCCGCCTGCCGGAAGACTTCATAGATGTATTTTTTGCCGGCCGGTTCGGAGGGAGAAGTGCTTTTCAAATTTCTACGCCAAAGCCCGAGGTTCAATCCGTCTTCATCACGGTGATCCACATGGCGGTGCAAAATGAACGAATCAATGCCGGGTATGCGCGCCACTTTGTAGTAAGCGTAGCAGTAAGCAGCGGCTTGCACGAGCTCGCCGTCGGGCGTTTGAGGCGTGTCAAAGCCTTGTTCGGAAAGGATGATGTGGCGCGGCTTGCGGTGATAGAGGAGTTCCTTGCGTTTGAAATAACGCGGCAGCATTTCCAGATTTTTGAACGTGATGCGCGGCGTGTCGGGATCGAAGGTCGCGGTTTTGTCGTTCCATGTGCGCGGATTGCGCAGGTCTTCGGGATAAGGATGGAACGCGAGGTTCCAATCGAAGTCGCCGCCGGCCTGCGCGCTTTTGCTGAAGTAGTCGATGAATTCGCGGGCAGCGAAAGAATGCTCCGGAGTGTCGAAGCGGATGTTCCAATGATGTTCGAGGGAGATATAGACGCGCGCGGTGGAACTGGCCTTGCGCACGGCGATATCGCAGATGCGCACAGTGCGCAAATAATCGGCGGCGAACTTTTCCATGGTGGCATTGCCGAGATTGGCCCAATACCAATGCGTATTGACTTCGTTGCCGACGATGAAATTGACGACCCGGCCATGCGGGTGTTTGGGCTGCGAGTAACGGTCGGCAACGAACTCGACGGCTGCCTTGAAATAGCGCAATCCCTCAGGCGTGACGGTGTTGAACGCCGAAAGATGATGCGGCGCATCCCGGCTGAAATCGGGGTGGAGCATGATGCGGTCGAGCGCCGGATTGCCACTTTGGTAATCGAGGAGAATGACGGTGACGACCATGCCTGCATCGGAGAGGGGTTTGATGCGGTCATCCAAATTTTGGAGCTGCCCGCGTTTGAAATGATAAATCACTCCATCCATTTGCCACGAGGGATTGTTGGTGTCGTTCGACAAATCAATGAGCCGCGTGAGGTCAAGATTCAGCGCGGCATGTTTCACTCCGAGCGCGATGGCGTCGTCCACCATCTGGACCTGCAAACCTTTCTTGCTCGCAACACGTGGGAACGGTTCGTTGTATTTGGAGATGCCGCGCATGTACTCGACGAAATGAATGCCGTCAATTGGCATACGCACCAGGTTCGTATCGAAAGCGCTTCGTTGAACATTCTTGAAAACCACAAAACCGGAGTAGAGCCGGTCCCGTGGCCCATCAAAACGCGGTATGATAATCGTAAATCTGCGCCCGCGTTTTGTGTGCGCAATTTCTGGTGCATTCGCGACCTCTTCGATCGCTTGATAGGGAGCAAGTTCAGCGACGCCCAGCGAAGCCGCTGTTTCGTTATGAACGGCGATGATAATTTGATTTGTTGTCGCCATGACGTGTGGTTGGTCGGTCGCCGTATCTGTCGTACCCGCCATAAACCCAACCAGCCGGAGCGTGAGCCCTACTGCGACGTAGATTACTTGGACAATGTTCGCAGCATTGCTCATAAACAAAGACCGACAAAGATTACCGCTTCATGCCAGAATTGGATCCATCTCGACGGAAAGGGCGTCGCGATAAGAATTTTACACAGCACCGGCTCCGTTTCTCTGCCGGCTCATCAGAAAATCCAAATATTCGATGAGCTGCTTCTTCATCTGTTTGCGCGACACGATGGCGTCAATGAGCCCATGTTCGAGGAGGAATTCGGCGGTTTGAAAACCGGCGGGAAGTTCGGCCTGCGTGGTGTCCTTGATGACGCGCGGCCCGGCGAAGCAAATCATTGCCTGCGGTTCAGCGATGATCAAATCCCCGACGCTGGCGTGGCTCGCTGTGACGCCCCCGGTGGTTGGATCAGTCAAAACGCTGATGAACGGAAGTTTGGCGCGCGCGTGATAAGCCAGCGCGCCGCAGGTCTTGGCCATTTGCATCAGGCTGAACATGCCCTCATACATGCGCGCGCCGCCGCTGGCGGAAATGATGATGACGGGCAATTCCTTTTCGGTAGCTTTTTCAACCAATCGCGTCAGCTTCTCGCCAACGACCGCGCCCATCGAACCGCCAAGAAACATGAAATCCATCACGCCCAGCGCAACGCGATGCTCGCCGATTTTTCCCAGGCCGGTGACGACTGCGTCCTTCTGGCCGGTCGCTTTTTGGTAATCCGCCAGTTTGGAAGCGTAGCTGGAAACCCCGGTGAAATTGAGCACATCAACGCTGGCCATGTCGGCATCCATTTCCTCGAACGAGCAGGTTTCGACCAGCGAATGAATGCGTTCGCGGGCGCTGATGGGAAAATGGTATTGGCAATGCGGGCACACCTTGAGGTTTTCATCCAGTTCCTTGTCGAAGACCATCGTGCTGCATTTCTTGCACTTGGTCCAAAGGCCCTCGGGGATTTCTTTTTTCTTCGATTTGCTTCCGCCGAGCTTTGGCTTTTTTACAAAAGTGGTTTCGCCGGGAGTGGGCGGCGTAAGTGCCGGTTCGCCGTTCTCGGAAGTGAGCGGCTTCTTGGCGAACGAGGTGACCGGCAGCGGAGGCACCGGGAATTGCGTATTAGGGTTTGGGTTCGGGTTCGAAGAGAGCATTTTGGCGCCTTTGATAGTTTTCTTTTTCGAACATTCTTCACAGACTTCGAGCTTCTGAGTTTTCTTCCCGACAAGCAGGGACAGAAATACAGTGGCTTCTCGTTTCTTGCAAATAGAACACAACATAAGCGTAAACGCATCCGCGCACGAACATCAGTCCAAATGCGATGCGACACCCATGGTTGTGATTCGGTCAATTTTCATCGTTCAAATGTTCAAAGTCCCCGGGCCAACGTCCAAACGCAAACATCATCCGCGCCTGAAGACAGCAATACATTGGCACAAGCGCTGGTCGTTGCGCCAGTCGTAAAAACATCATCCAGGACCACCAAGCGCCCGACGTCCAGCTTTGCGCCGCGCCGCAGGGCAAACGCGCCCTGCACATTCTCGGCCCGTTCCTTTCGGCTGAGCCGGGTTTGGGTTTGGGTTGGTTCAACGCGTTCCAGCAATTTTGTGTTGACCGGAATTCCTGTTGCCCGGCTGAGATGGCGCGCCAGGCGTTCAGCCTGGTTGAAGCCGCGTTCGCGCTTTTTTGCAGGATGCAAAGGGACCGGGACAATCATCTCGCATTTTTCTTTCATCAAGATCGGCGCGGCTTCGCGAATGAGCAGGTCGGCAAGAAACGGCTCGAACCAAAGCGCGCGTCGATATTTGTAGCGATGGATGATATCGAGCATAAGGCGTTTGTCAGCGATGACCGCCGAACGCGCGCTGCGAAAATGCAGTTGAAGCTCGCGGCAATTGGTGCATTCGAATGCAGTGGTGATGTCGCCTTCGAAGGGAAGACCGCAACGCTCGCAGAAGGGTGGCCTGACGAAACGCACCTTCTGCCAGCAGGCTGCGCCCACAAAACCGTCCGATGCAGTCGCATGTTCATTTCCGCAAATCTGGCAGACTTTAGGGTAAACAAATCCCAGCAGGGTATCAAGCCACGGTTTGAAGATGGCGACTGGGGTGTTCATGCCGTCGCAAGGCGGGTTTTGCGTTGCGGCATAAGAATGATGATAAACAAAGGCAGCGCGAGCACGCAAAGCGCCAGCCAGCCGTCTATCAACTTTTGCGAGCCCCAGAAAGCGGTGTGGACGTTATCGTGAATGGGAGTTGTGAGCATTGCGTACGCGCGCAACCAAAATATCCAGCCAGCGTGCATGCCAATGGAGCAGTAAAGATTTCCGGTGCGCTGGTATGCAAGGCCGAGCAGCATGCCGACGAAGGTCAGATTGAAGAAACAGGGGACAAGCGCATTCCATTCCTCGAAGCCGTGCAGCTTTTGCGGCAGCAATCGCAAACCAGACGACCAGACAATCGGCCCGGCCAAATCAACTTTTTGAAGGAAGTGGACGATTGCATAAACCATGCTGCTGATGATCAAAGCAATGCGCCAATCCCAGAACCGGCGCAGCCCACCGAAAATCGCGCCTCGAAAGAGGATTTCCTCCAATACTGCGACCACCAACGCAGTCCCAATCGCCGCAGCGATGCCGCTTGCGATTTGACCTGCTCCAAGCGCGGAATTGAATTGCCTTTCATGAGCAGCGATTGTGATGAATGCAGCGGCGGCCAGCGACCCAAACCCGATTGCAAAACCTGCAAGGAACAATCTTGCCTGTCCGGCGGGTTTGACGAGTCCGACCTCCCGCAGGGAAGTCGCTCCCAGCGCGCGAAGCAACGGCCAAATCCCGATCAACGCCATGGCAAGAAACGAACGATCTACAAAGCGATGAAAAGGATTCTGGGCGAGGTGTGAGCCAGGCGCGATGGTTTGGGCGGCCCAATAAAGCCACGGCGCCAGCAATGCTCCTCCGATGAAAACGACAATCACATAAACCGACAATGCCGCGATTGGCCGCATTCGATTCCCGGAGGCGCTTGTCATTTCTTTCGAAACAATAATGCGGCATTAAAACACGAAGATGCTTCAATTGCCAGTATTGTTCCTCAATTACTCCCCATAGCGACGGGGTGAAAACACAGTGGCAGGAACGGCGGCGGCGTGGTACATAGTCGCAGGTGTTTTTCAGATCAAAAAAAGAGAGCGACGCAGTCGCCGGGCCGGGCCAGTTCGGGCCTTATTATTTGCAGGAATTGATCAACAGCGGCGGGATGGCGGACATCTGGCTGGCTTCCGACAAAGAGCAAAACACCTACGCCTTGCGCCGGTTGCATGATGCGCTGCGCCACGATTCGACTGCTCGAAAACGCTTCTGGCACGGTTGCGAAGTGCTTTCCCAGATCCACAGCCACGAATGCATCATCGGCTATTACGAACATGGAAAGATTTCGGGGACGATGTATCTGTTGATGGAATACGTCGAAGGCTCAAACCTCAAATTGTTGTACAACGATCATGATCCCGTGCTGCTGGAGAACGTGGGAAACATCATCATCGACATGGCTTCGGGGCTTGAGCATGTGCACGAAAGCGGTTTCATGCACCTGGATTTCAAGCCGGAAAACGTGCTGGTGACGCGCAACGCAAGCGTTCGTCTTGCCGATTTCGACCTGGCGCTTCCAATCCCGAAATCACCCAAAAAACTTTCCAAGAATCCCGGCACGCCGGCTTACATGGCGCCCGAACAACTGCGCGGCGAGCCGGTGGACCACCGCGCCGACATTTTTGCTTTCGGCGTTTCTGCGTACGAATTGCTGACCAATTACAAACCCTTTCCCGGCGACACTGCCGTGGAAATTGTTTCCAAACAGATCAACCGCGCCGGATTCGTGGCACCTCGACAACATAATCCCGACATCCCGGTGAATCTTGAAAAGGTGATCTTGAAGAGCCTCCAAACCGATCCCAACCTGCGCTATCCAATGATGACCCTTCTGGTGCATGATCTGAAGGCAGCGCTCTACGTTTGAAGGGCATTTCAATTTCCAGCAGTTCAATATTTGCCGTGCTCGCGGGCTTCGGCGAAAATCTTGGCCTCCAATTCGGTGATTTTCCCGTCCTGATTGCTGTCACACTGATGCACCGCTTCATTGAACGCGACGTTTTCGCCTTCGACGACTTTGCTGTGATGCTCAAAAATGACCGGGATTTCCACACTGGTGTTGGATTCGCGTTTGTTGGCTGGGCCGGGATATTTGCTCAATGTCTCGTAAAAGATTCGCGCGGCGGTTTCATTTTCAAATTCCACCTTCACCCGGTCCGGGTTGTGATAAACCGTTTCATTCTGTTCGATGCAACCGCAGAGAACAAGGGCGCACGCTAGCGCGGTCACCATCCGTTTGGAAGCCTTTTTCATGGTATATTTCCTTTCCTCAAGCAATTCGCCGAGATGATGCAGCTTAACGAGTGAAAAGCAAGCGTTCAGACGCGCCGAATCTCGCAAGCTTACGGTTCCGGTGACCAGGGGACATCTGATGTGCGGTAATCCGATGCCAGCGAGAAATAATTCAAATGCTGGATGAGTTCGTAGAGTGCGGTGTGTTCCAGCGTTTTGGCAACACAGGCAATGGCGCCCAAGCGTTGCGCTTCCTCAAAATGGCTGGGGTCTTTTGTTCCGCTCAGCACGACCACCGGCAGGCTGGCCAATTCCGGTTGGGAGCGTATCCATTGCAGGACCTCAAAGCCGGACATCAACGGAAGATGCAAATCCAATAAGGCCAGGCAGGGCAGGGGATGACGCTGACGGTCAGCGAATTGTCCTTGCCCGCTGAGATATTCAAGCGCCTGTTCGCCATCATGGACCACGTGAACGGGGTTGCTCACGCCCCACTTTTTGAAGGCTGCCAATATCAGGTTTGCGTCCTGGGAACTGTCTTCAACCAGCAGTATCGCGTTTTCGTTCATGTCAGCATCGTTCCGAACACGGTCCACAATCGTGGACTCAGTAGGAGACGTACCAAGGGAATATCAGGTTAACAAAAATATTCAACGACGTTAAGCTATTTTTGGCTTGTTTTTTCCATAATACCGGAGCGATGCAACGCCTACTTCTCTTCCGGCCTAAACTCCGCCACCAATGGCCGATGGTCCGATGCCACGCCCCAATTTGGCAACGCCAAAACATACGTTCCCTCCGGGACCCATTCCCGAGCCATGCGTTTGCTTAGCAGGATGTAATCCAGCCGCGAATACGTGTCCTCGAGATCGTAAAAATGTGTCCAGGCCACGTTTCGATGCCTGAGCCGGCGGTCCGATTGCGGTTCGTCGCCGTTGCGCTCGGCTGGACGGGTGTCCACCAGCGCGTTCTTGCCGCGACCGATGATGGTTCGGATTGGCAGCGAATCACGGAGATCATTGAAATCGCCGAGCACGATCAAATTCGCCTTTGGATTCGCGTCCAGGCAGGCATCAATTTTCTCGCGCAAGATTTTCGCTTCCTCAAGCCGCATATCGGCCTGGTCGGCGGCGGCAATCTGGCGCTTGGATTTCAGATGCACGGCAATGAGCGTGAAACTGAAATGCGGATTCACTTCTATCTCCAACTCCGCAAACCCGCGACTCACGAAGAACCGCTGGCCGTTCAACAAATA
>DASRBR010000242.1:0-3059 GCA_035653495.1 Verrucomicrobiia bacterium | reverse complement strand
GCCTTGGCGGCAATATCAGCAGGTTCTGCGGGGTTCGTGCTGGCAATTGGTTCGGCGCGTGCCAGCAACTCCCACGGTCCGCCGTCCTGCCGCTTCATCTCCATGCCGATGGCAAGATGGATCACTTTATTGCCGGCGGCCAGGAGGGTAATCCCATTATGGTCCACTTCGCCGATGCGATAACCGGCGATGGTGTCGGCGGGCTTGTAAGCCTTGCGAAATTCGGAGCTGGTCCCGTCGAAAAACGCGAACTCGCCCTTGTCATAACTCATCGTCCCCACGAGCGTGAAGGAATCTACGCGAACGCGCGGACCTTCATTTCGGATGGGACGGTTCGAGCGGTTCGGATTGAAAATGTTGCGTTTGGAAATGATGTCGAACGAATTGTAATCGAGGCCCGTCGCCGAATTGGTTTGGTCCGCGGCGCGCAACGGAGCGGCGAAGATCAGGCCGAGCATCACGATTAAGATGGTGAAGTCAGGTTTCATTGTTGCTGTTGCGATTCGGGCGCGGGATTGAGCTGCAGACCGCTCACTTGCAAGCCGAGCGCCAACTGCTGGCCGGCTTCGTCATGCGCGGTGATTTCCAAATAATCCACCTTGATGCCTGTCGGGTCCTTTTCCAGTTCGTAAAGGAAGCGTTTGATCTTATCGATGTCGCCGTTGTAATCCACGCGGCACTCGAGGGTGGCGTAGCTGTCATCGTCGCCCTGTTTCCATTGCGGCTTGATGCCGACGCGCGAGATGCCGCTGGCATGTTCCCAGCGATCAAATGCACGGAACAATTGCGCTTCGGCCTGGGAACGATTTGAAGCCAGCGCGTTGGTGCGCATGTTGTCCCAGCGGCTGCGCAACTCCACTTCACGCTGGACAAGGTATTTGTCGTCATTCACTTCCTTGCGCATGTCGTCGATCTGTTTCGAGCGCGCCTTCCAGCCTGCCAGCATCGGTTCGAACAAGAGACTATCGCCCGCCAGCAGCAAAATGCCAATGCCGGCGATGATCAGGAGCAATTTTTGGCGCTGTTTAATTTCCACTGTTGCCTCCTGGCTGCCATTGGAAGTTGAACGTGAATTGCAAAGAGGGCGACTGGCCGCGCACCGATTCGGTCTTTAGTTCGGTGACGTCCTCGTTCGTGCCCAATTGTTCCATCAGGTGTAGATATGATTCGTTGTCGCGTGCGTTGCCCGAGCAGGTGACGGTTGCAAGGTCGCGGATTTCCAAACTCTTTGCGGTCACGTTTCCCGTCTCTGGAAAAGCCTGTGTCATCGCGCGCATGATCTGCAATGCGGTGAAATCGCGATCATACCACGGCCGGAACTGGCGGATCTTGTCGCGCGCGGCGCTTAATTCCTTGACCTTCGGGCCCATCGCGGTGATTTGCGATTGCAGACGCGAAAGTTCCCAGGTTTGGAACAGGAACGCTGCCGCGATGAAGAGCACGACCGCTCCCGCCGCGCTGCCGGCCCAAACCAGCCGTTGCGACGAGAACTTCGAACTCTGCATCATTTGCCGCCAAGCGCTGATCTTCGGCGGCAAAAATTCCGGCCCGGGCGCATTTTCGCGCAAATAATTCGCCGCGAGCGCAACGGCAGGTGAAAGCGCGATTTCTGGAAACGCGTTCGGGCCCATTTCGGCGTCGGTGGCTCGTTCCATCAATTCCACACGCAGGCCGGAATTTTCCATGCTGCGGGCGATGTCGCTTACGAATTGCCGCGCTGATTCGCCGCGCCCGAAAATTCGGGCGGTGCGCACTTCGGCGGCAAGCGACGGCGGCAATTGACCGAGCGTGATGCGGATTTCGCGCACAACCAGACCGGCATCAATCCGCTTTTGCGCGCCTTCAGTTTCAACGGCGCTGTCGAGCGAACGTAACGCCGCAATGCCGCCGCCTGAGCTGACCTGCAGATCAATGCCGTGGCTGGCCAATGCGAGCGTCAGGCCTGAATCCGGTTTTGGCTTGCCAGATCCGGCCAACGCGGTGATGCCGAGCGAAAACGTGAGCGGCTTGAGTTGCGCGGCCTTGAGCACCGCCTGCACGCTGGCGATGTGGTTGCGGGGAATGCCAAACATTGTCGCGAATTGCTCGCCGCTTGCCGTCTTTGCGCGCGAGGTTGCGATGTAAAGATTTTCGTGGCCCGACGGAAAACCGCGTTCGGCTTCGATATCGAGAAAACTTTGAATATCTTCCTCGGGCAAATCGGGCAGCTTCGCCTGCAAGGTGAGCACCCAGTTCAATGGGAGGCAAACGGCGCACCGCCGCTCGCGGATACCGGCGGAATCAAGATGATTGCGCAACTCGCGCCCGACGAGTTGCGGGTCGCCGCTCAAGAGCGACAAGGCCAACGGCGCGGCCACCGATTGCTGCACCTGCAGCGAGCCGTTGGTGCGGCGCACCACGGCGGCTTCGAGCCGGTTGCCGTCGAAGGACAGGCCCAAAATGGTCGAGGGCCGTTTGGGTTTGAAAATGTCGATCATGATGTTGGTTTGCCGAGCAGCCATTTATCGCGCACTTCTTTTCCGAGCGCCCAACCCAGGCGGCTGAGGTCCTGGCGGTGAACAATGACGGGCACTCCACGCCGCGTGTCATAAACAAAGCGAACGCGCCGGTAACCGCGGCCATTGTGCCCCAGCGCGGCCACGTCCACCGTATATTGATAACTGCGGCCGGTGAGATAAGGGCCGGCTTGCGCGATGGTGTTCGCGTCGAGCACTTGCGTGACCCAGGCGATGGAGCCGTTGAGATTGTTGGTGTTGGATGCGCGATAAGAGACGAGATTTTGCGCCATGCCGTTCGTCAACCCGGGGATGCAGTTGAGCACGGCAAGGCTGGCGGTGTTCACGTTGATAAGCCCGACGATGTTGCTGCCGCGAACAATGGTTTCAACCAACGGAATTTCCGAAGGCGAGAGGCCGGCCTGAACGAAAAATTGCAAGGGGCTGTTATACGACTGTCTCGACGACGTTACCTGCGTCATGATCTGTGCGGCGCGTTGTATGCCGAGCACCTCTTCGAGGTTCGTTTGCAGGCTGGTAATTCCCGACGATTGAACGGCGGCA
>DASRBR010000241.1:0-3720 GCA_035653495.1 Verrucomicrobiia bacterium | reverse complement strand
AGTTCCACGCCCATTTGTTGCGCGAGGAATGAATGCTCAAAATAAGCCGAGTTATAAACGCCCGGCGTCAACACCACCACGCGAGGCTCCTCGACGCCATCAGGCGCGAGATACTCGAGCATGTCGCGCAGGCGGATGGGATAACCCTGCACGGAGCGGATGTGCGATTCGGCGAACACTTCGGGAAAAAGGCTCTTCATCAACCGCCGGTTCTCAAGAACGTAACTCACGCCGGAAGGACAACGCAGATTGTCCTCAAGCACGTAGATTTGTCCGTCGCGATGCCGCACCAGGTCCGTGCCAGTGATGTGACACCAGACGCCGCGCGGCGGATTCAACCCGATACATTGCGCGCGGAATGCCTTGGACGAGGAGATGATCTCTTCGGGCACGGCCCGGTCCTTTATAATCTTGCGGTCGTGATAAAGGTCGTTGATGAACAGATTGAGCGCGTGGATGCGCTGCTTCAGCCCGCGTTCGATGCGCTCCCATTCCGTCGCGGTGACGATGCGCGGAATAAGATCGAACGGCATCGTTTTTTCCACACCGGCGCTTTCGCCATACACATTGAAGGTGATGCCCGCCTGGATCAACGCGCGGTCGGCGGCAAGCTGACGGTTCAAGAGTTCGCCTTCGGGCAAAATTTGGATGTTCCGCACCAACGAACGCGCGCCGACGCGAGGCTGACCGTTCTCGCCGATCATCTCATCAAAAAAGCCGCCAAGCTCGTACTCGGAAAAATTCATCAGGTAAGTTCCCGGCAGCAATTCAAATGCCAGCAGCGTGGCCATGTCCAAGGCCCTACACCGTCATCACAGGTCCACAAAAGGCCGGTTGGTGAAAGAAAGCATGGGTTAGGATAATACCGCTAACTGAACCATTTGTCGGAAAACTTTTGACCTGGCCGGTAACTGGCCAGAATTAGGCAAATTGCTCAATAATGAACAGGCATTGAACGTCATCTTTCGGTAGCCAGCGAGAGCAAACTTTGAGCGCAGTTCTCCAATCGCTTTCTCAGCAATCTGAACACAAGATGGTATTAAGATGGTTTCAATAAAGTTGTAGCTGATCACGTGAGAGGCGAATTTGGTTCATTTGTCCGACTTCTTACCTCGGCCGCTCGGCAATCTTTCTTGAGTGATTCTAATGAGTGTGAGGGAGTGCATTGGCATGTTTCCATGCATGATGCATATAATGTACGATTTCATCCACGCCCTTTCCATGGCGAACTTGGGCGAAAAGAAATGGCCCGGTTCCACGCATCAGCCGTGCATCGCGTTCCATCACTTTTAAATCCGCTCCAACGGCTTCGGCTAAATCGGTCTTGTTGATGACCAGCAAGTCGGATTGCGTGATGCCGGGACCGCCCTTACGCGGAATTTTGTCGCCTCCCGCAACGTCAATCACGTAAATCGTATAATCCGCCAATTCGCGGCTGAAATGCGCGGCCAGGTTGTCGCCTCCCGATTCAATCAAAAGCAACTCCGGTTTGAATTGCGCGTGCAGTTCCTCCAACGCGAGCAGATTTGCGGAAATGTCTTCACGGATGGCTGCATGAGGACAACCGCCCGTTTCCACTGCACGTATCCGGTCGGCGGCGAGTGCGTTGTGGCGCACCAAAAACTCGCCGTCCTCCTTGGTGAAAATGTCGTTCGTAACGGCGGCGATGTTCATCTGTTCCCGCATTTTTTGGCAGAGCGCGAGCATCAAGGCAGTTTTGCCGCTGCCGACCGGTCCTCCGACCCCCACGGTGAACGCGCGGCGGCTGAAATCCCGCGCCAACGGTTGCTGCCGCTCGTGAAAATGGCCGGGGTGGTCAAGATGCTCATGGGTGTGGCCATGATCTCCGTGGGAATGGGAATGATGCGAGTTCATATTGGGGTCAAGCAGACACATTCAACTTTGGAAAAGCCGGGAGTAAAGCCGGTCGTGCGCGCCCTGCCAGATTTCAAGCAGCGGCGCGGTCTGGAATGGCGCAGAAGTTTTTTTCCGCTCGAAGCGTTTAAGAAGTTCTTCCGCAAAAATGCCGAGCCCGTGCTGCATTGACTGCGCTTCGTTCGGCCCGATCAATCCTAAGCGCACCGCGCTTGCCAGCCAGCCCCGTAAATGCCAAAAAACAAATAAACGCGAAGCGCGCGCGTGTTCGACAGCCAATTTTCGCATCACAAAACCGAATATTGGGGCAAGGTGAGCGTACTCTGCTTGCCATTCCGAACTGAAGTGAGCTTCGCCAAAGATGCGGGTTGCAGAGGCAAGCAGCGCGCGGCCTTGCAGGCGGCTCGCTCGATTGGCCACATGGTTCGTTAGAAAAGAATCGCAAGCAATATCCAGTTCGGAATACTGCCCGGGAGTTTCGTGCGCGGCTGTCATGAATGGAAAAATCCCATTTAAAAGCTGTGTCAAGCCTGCGTGCACAAATTCCTGTATTTCGGCTGAAGTCCGCACTTCACCATGCTGCCATGCTGCTTCCAGCCCGCCCGAATGCGCAAAGCCGCCCGTCGGAAAAGCCGAGTCTGCCAACTGCCACAATAACCAATCGTCGGTGGCTGTGCCGGGCTCAATTGCAGTATGGTTCGATTTCACGGAAAATTTTCAGAAAAGAAAATAGCGTTGTGCCAATGGCAAAAGCTCCGCCGGCTCACAAACGAGCAATTCACCGTCGGCGCGAACTTCGTAAGTTTCGGGGTCCACAGTGATGCGCGGCATGGCATCGTTCCATTTCATGTCTTTCTTGCCGAGCTTGCGGCAGCCCGAAACAGCTTCTACGCGCTTGCTCAGGCCATACGCATCAGCGATTCCATTTTTTTTCGCAAGCTGGCCGACGAAGCTTATTGAAATCGGCCCCGGCGCATGGCCGAATGCGCCGAACATCGGGCGCATGAAAACGGGCTGAGGTGTCGGAATGGAAGCGTTCGGATCACCCATTTGCGACCACGCGATCATGCCGCCCTTGATTACCATCTCCGGCTTCGCTCCAAAAAAAGCGGGCTTCCATAAAACAAGGTCTGCCAGTTTGCCAACTTCAACCGAGCCGATGAGATGCCCCATGCCATGTGCGATGGCGGGATTAATGGTGTATTTGGAGATGTACCGCCGGATGCGCGAATTGTCGTTTGAATTGTCCCCCGGCAAGGGGCCACGTTGACGGCGCATTTTGTCGGCGGTTTGCCAGGTGCGCGTGATCACTTCACCGATGCGTCCCATCGCCTGCGAATCCGAACTCATCATGCTGATTGCTCCCAGGTCGTGCAGGATGTCTTCCGCGGCAATAGTTTCACCTCGGATACGGCTTTCGGCGAATGCCACATCCTCGGGCAACGCTGGATCCAAATGATGACAAACCATGAGCATGTCCAAATGTTCGTCAATTGTGTTGACTGTGTACGGGCGGGTTGGATTGGTGGAACTCGGCAACACGTTCGGTTCGCCGCAAATCCGGATGATGTCGGGCGCATGGCCGCCTCCCGCGCCTTCAGAATGATACGTGTGGATGGTGCGGCCATTGATGGCGGCGATGGTCGCATCGACAAAACCCGATTCGTTGAGCGTATCGGTATGGATGGTCACCTGCACGTCGTGTTCATCGGCGATCCGCAGGCAGCAATCAATGGCCGCCGGCGTCGTGCCCCAATCCTCGTGTAGCTTCAACCCGATCGCGCCGCCCAAAATCTGTTCGGCGAGTCCTTCCGGTTTGGCAGTGTTGCCCTTTCCCGTAAAACC
>DASRBR010000240.1:0-6989 GCA_035653495.1 Verrucomicrobiia bacterium | reverse complement strand
CCGTGTGTATCTCTTTCTACTATTGCTCATCATTGCCACTTTCCAACTGCTTGGACCAACTGTCCACTCAATCGGGGGAGGCTCACCAGAGAATCACCAAGCAACAAATTCCAAATTAGAGCACCGGATTTGTGTTCCGTTCCAGTTGAATGACCAGCATTAAATTCCAAAAATGAGCCTCTGAGCCTCCGTGTGACGAACGATGGTTGATTAATCGCATATTACGTTCCCATTGGAAATGACGTGGAACACGGAAAATTGGTGCTTGGATTTTGGTGCTTCTCTGGAGCTTGGTGCTTGGAGCTTGGAATTTCCTTGGGTAATTGGGTATTTCGACATTGGGTATTTTCCCGGCGTTTGACACCCCGTTGTTTGAACATTAGCCTCCCTGCATGTCGCGTTTGCCGTTCGAATTGCTTTTGGCGTTGCGGTACCTGCGGCCCAAACGAACGTTCGTTTCAGTCATCACACTGATCTCGGTTCTGGGCGTCACGCTGGGCGTGGCCGTGCTTATCATTGTCATCAGCGTGATGAGCGGATTTGACCGCGACCTGAAGGACAAGGTTTTTGGATTAAATTCCCACATCACCATCGTGAAGTACGATCCCGAAACGCATCGTCAGCCGCCCATGTCCAACGCGGCCCAAGTCATGCAGATCGTCAACTCGAACAAACTGGTGAAAGGTTCCGCGCCATTTGTTTTGGGCCAGGTGGTGTTGCAAACCGAACCGGAAACTGGCAAGCCGCAGATCCAGGCGCCGTACATTCGCGGGATTGATCCTTTGGCCAAAAACAATCTCGGACTCATCACCTCTAACATCCTTGACGGCACGAATGACGTGAGCAACCGCGGCTTGCTTGTCGGTGTGGACCTGGCGCGCAATCTTGAGGTCCAGCCCGGCGATCGCTTGGTTGTGGCGACGCCTGACGACATCCAGAAAATGTGGAGCGCGCGCACGAACGCGAACGCGGAAATCCCCGTGCCGCCGGATTACGAAGTGCGCGGCGTTTTTGATTCCGGTTTTTACGAATACAACAACAGCATTGTCATCACTTCGCTGCAAGACGCGCAGGATTTGTTCAAACTCGATGACAATGTCCAGGGCGTGATGGTCATGTTGCATGACCCGCTTGATGCGGAAAAGGCCGTCAAACAATTGCAACCGGCCCTGGGACAAAGTTACCGCGTTTATTCCTGGGAAGATGAAAGTTCCGGGATGACCGCCGTGCTTGTCGAAAAGAACGTCATGCTCTACATCATGTTCTTCATCGTGATTGTCGCCGCGTTCGGCATCTGCTGCACGCTGGTGACTTTCGTGGTGGTGAAAACGCGGGACATCGGCGTGATAAAGGCGCTCGGCGCAACGAACCGGCAGATCAGTTCGATTTTTCTCTGCCAGAGCATGGGCATCAGCATTTTGGGCGTGATCGTCGGAACGACGCTTGGATTGCTGGCGGTCGCTTATCGCAATCCCTTTCTCCATCTCATGCGCAACCTGACCGGCATCGAATTGTTTCCGCAAAAACTTTATTATTTCAGCGAATTGCCCGCGCAGATTTTGCCGCACGACATTTTGATCATTTGCGGAGGTTCGCTTTTGATTTGCATGCTGGCTTCGGCGTTCCCGGCCTGGCACGCGAGCCGGCTCAATCCCGTGGAGGCGTTGCGCCATGAATGACGTGATCCTTGACGCGCGGGACCTGCACAAAACGTACGAGATGGGCCATCGCTCGCTTGAAGTCCTGCGCGGCGTAAGCTTGAGCATCAAACGCGGCGAATTCATCGCGTTGCGCGGGGCATCGGGCACCGGCAAGAGCACGCTGCTCCATTTGCTCGGCGGTCTCGACACGCCCAACTCGGGGGAAATCTGGTTCAACGGCCAGAATTTGTCGAAACTTTCCAACAACGCGCTCGCGCGGTTGCGCAGCCTGAAGGTCGGTTACATTTTTCAGGCGTATCATCTGATGCCCGAACTCGATGCGCTTGAAAATGTCTGTCTTCCCGCGCGCATGGCCCGCATCGCTTCCGCGGCCGCTGAAAAACGCGGACGCGAATTGCTGGCGCGCGTTGGTTTGAAGGAGCGTCTTGACCATCGGCCCGGCGAACTTTCCGGCGGCGAACAGCAACGCGTGGCCATTGCCCGCGCGCTGGTCAATGCGCCCGAGTTGATCCTTGCCGATGAGCCGACCGGCAATCTCGATTCCAAGACCGGCAACGAAATCATGGATTTGCTTTGTGCCTTGCGCGCGGAACATCAAACGACCCTTATCATCGCCACGCACGATGATAAAGTCGCCGAACGCGCTCCGAAAGTGGTGAAGCTGGCGGATGGATTGATTGTGGAGGATGTGAAAGTTGGAGCATAGGCGCAGTCGCAGCCGTTTACTTAGCCTGACTACTAACCAACCGTACGGTCATAATAGCTTGATGGCTGATTTTCTCGCTGCCGTTTTGAGTGCTTCGTCCCGCGTGGCCAATGGGAGCGATTTGCGGCGCGCCAGCTCCAAATACGCTGCATCATAAACTGAAAGCGAATGTTTTGCTGCCAGCTCCGAAATGGTTGAAAATGCAAGACGGTTCGTTTCATCGTCAATGATGATGCGAAGCTGCGACAGAAGTGTCAGACCAATCTGGCGTTGCGCTTCAGCAATCAATTTTCGTCGGACGAAAACCAAAAGCGTATTCGCAATTTCCAGATGCCAAAGTGCTGGAACGTAAATGGCCGGGCCATTCTTCGCTTCCTCCAGCAGTTGTCTCGTTAACTCATTGGCCTGCGCTGGGTGAACCCAACCGACCGCGACTGATGAGTCAATGATGAAAGGGCCGCTCACTTGCGTCCTTCTTCGACTGCTGATTTAAACTCTTTCCAGGAAACTGACTTTTTCCCTTTGGCGGATTTGGAGATTTCTTTTTGGAGCGCTTCCAAGCCTTCGGCAGCGCGCCTGATGTCTGACAGATTCGGCCCTCCTTCAGCGACGAGTCGCGCCACAGGCTTTTCGTGCCGGGTGATGACAATTTCTTCCCCTTCCAAAACGCGGTCGAGCAACTCGCCGAATTTGGTTTTTGCTTCAAATGCTGGTATGGTTGCCATAACTTAGTTCTTAAATCAATCGGTCAACGACCAGTCTACCACGTTCTCAAAAGGCCGTAAAGCGCTGGTATGTGTCCAAACATAAAAGTATCATCCCATAAAATATGAATTCATCAATTTGGGAAACGCGCTATCAAACCGGCGACATGCCATGGGAAAAGGGCGAAGCATCGCCCGGCTTGGTGGATTTCATCAAAGCGCATCCGGAATTGAAAGGCGGCGCGGTTTGCGTTCCTGGTTGCGGCACGGGGCATGACGCGCGCGTTTGGGCGCGGGCAGGTTTCACGGTGACCGGTTGCGACATCGCGCCCAGCGCGATCCGATTGTCACGCGAACGCACCGCAGCGGCTGGGTTGCAGGCGCAGTTCATTCAATGCGATTTCCTGCGCGATAAACCGCCGCAACGTTTTGACTGGCTGTTCGAGCACACGCTCTTTTGCGCGATTGACCCTTCCGAACGCGACCTTTACGTCCAGGCTCTCCTGCGCTGGCTTTCGCCAAATGGCCAATATCTTGCGGTCAATTATTTGATTCCCGACAAGGATGGTCCGCCGTTCGGCACGACGCGCGGGGAGTTGATGGCGCGGTTCTCGCCGCATTTCGAATTGTTGCAGGAATGGGTGCCGCGCTCGTATCCAAACCGAACGGGCAAAGAATTGATGCTTTGGTGGAAACGTCGCGCTCAACCACGCTCCTGACCCAAAAAACCGCACAGAGATGCGGGTTGACCCTGAACGTAATCGGGTTAATACTCGTCCATTAATCTAGCGGATATATTATAATTGTTTATGGATACCAAAGATTCCTCGACGGATGGGAAGCTCGGCACGACGCGCCGGGACTTTATCAAGAAAACCACGACCATTGCGGCTGCAGTGGCCACCACAAACCTTTTCAAGACACCGGTTTACGCCCAGAACCAGGCGCCTTCGCCGGGCCGCGTGATTGGGGCAAATGACCGCATCAATGTGGCGGTCATTGGCATTGGTGTGGGCATTGGCCAGAACCATATCGAACATATTCATCAAAATGCCGACGCCAACAATGTCAACGTGGTCGCCGCGTCCGACCTGTTCAACAAACGCCGCGACCTTTGTAAACAACTTGCCAATCTCAAGGACGCCGACATTTATCCGCAATACGAAAAGATTCTCGATCGCAAGGACGTTGACGCGGTGGTCATCGCCACGCACGACATCTGGCACGCGCCGATTTCATTGAATGCCATTTCAGCCGGCAAACACGTTTATTGCGAGAAGCCGATGAGCCGTTATCTGGGCGAATCTTTCAAGGTTTATGACGCCATCAAGGACAGCAAGCTGATTTTCCAGATCGGAGCGCAGGGCACTTCGGCGGGCGGTTGGAAAAAATGTGCCGAGCTTGTCAATGCCGGGAAGATCGGCACGCTCGTTTGGAGCCAGGGCTATTATTGCCGCAACAGCAAGGGCGGCGAATGGAATGGCCCGCCGTTCAACATTGACAAGGATTCCTCGGCCGAAGCGATTGATTGGGACCGCTGGCAGGGCACAGTGAAGGACAAGATGCCTTTCAGCGCGGAGCGTTTTCATCGCTGGCGCAAGTATTATCCGTATTGCGCGGGTGTTTTGGGCGATTTGGCGCCGCACCGCATGCATCCGCTCATGCAGGCTTCCGGCAACCCGGAATTTCCCAAGCGCGTTGTCTGCATCGGCACGCACAATGTCCATGCCGACAAGGAAACGCCGGACGCCGGCGAACGCGAGATTCCGGAGCATCAGCAGTTGCTGGCGGAATTCCCGAGCGGCTATTTGATCACGCTCACCTGCGGCACGGTCAACGCCAAGAGCCCGGGCTTTGTCATTTACGGCCATAAAGCCACGTTGAACATCGGCGAAGGCGGAAACCGCGTGGACATCGTTCCCGAACGCGATTGGAGTGATGAAATCGATCCGGAGACATTCGACGGCATGCAGATGGAAGACATCCGGGCGCACGAGAAGAATTTCTTCGACTGCATCCGCAGCGGCCAGCAGACCAACGGGAACGTTGAACTGGCCGTGCGTTGCCAGACGGTCCTTTCGCTCGCCGAAATGTCCAACCGCCTCAACATGGCCTGCCTGTTCGATGAAAAAACCCGCACCATCACGGACGGCAACGGCAAGGTGATCGAAGCCATCACCTACGGGACGATGGCGTCGTCGTAACCGAACAGGAAATCCTCCGTTTCTGGCATAGATAGTTCCGGGAATGTGTTTTGTTGCTCCCTCTCTTCCGCGTAGCGGAGGAGAGGGCTGGGGAGAGGAGGCGCTGATTGTGAAGAGCCGCGATTTTATTGGATTCCAAATAACGAGCCCCGCTCTCCGGCTCTCTCCCCGCAAAAGATTTTGCAGGGAGAGAGGGCTCAAAGCGCGCTGGGCTCGTCAATACGATAGGTCGTCGTCCTGTCGCGTTCAGGGGTTCAATTCGGGTGAAGGGGAAGTGGCCGCCGTCAATTTCCCGAACCAGCAAGTTTCGCGAGGCATTTCTTCATTCCGCACTCCGCACTCGGCATTCTGCATTTAAATGCAAACTGTTTCTGTCGCGCGCCACGCCATGGCGACCCGGTTCGAGATTTTGCTCCATGGTGAGAATCCCGCCTGGTTGCGCGCGGCCGGCGAGGAAGTGCTGGATGAAGTGGACCGGCTGGAATCGCAGCTCAGCCTTTACCGGCCAACGAGCGAAATCGCGCGGGTCAATTGGCTGGCAGCCCGCGAACCGGTGCGCGTCAGTCCGAATGTTTTCCGTCTTCTCCAGCATGCCAAACAATTGCATGAAGAAACCGGCGGCGCCTTCGACATCACCATCGCGCCGTTGGTGCGTTGCTGGGGATTCATGGGCGGCACTGGCCAATTTCCCGAGGCGGAAGCGATTGAAGCCGCCCGCGCAAAAGTTGGGATGAAACAGATTCAATTGAATGCCGACGATTGCACCGTCCGCTTTGCGCAGGAAGGGGTGATGATTGATTTGGGCGCAATCGGCAAAGGGTACGCCGTGGAACGCGCGGTTGAATTGCTGCGCGAAACCGGCGTGAGCAGCGCGTTGTTTCACGGCGGCACGAGCACGATTTATGGTTTGGGCCATCCGCCGGATTCGGATTGCTGGAAAGTCGCGCTGGAATATCCGCATCCTGAAGAAGAACAAAAACGCGCCCGGCATCTGGCAACCGTGGCGTTGCGCGATGAAGCGCTGTCCGTCTCAGCGATTTGGGGACGTTCATTTGTGAAGGAGGGGAAAACCTTCGGCCATGTTCTTGATCCGCGCAGCGGTCAACCGGTTTGCGGCACGTTGATGACCGCCGTCGCGCTGCCTTCCGCCACTGAAACCGACGCGCTTTCGACCGCGTTGCTGGTGTCGGGTGAGGCCGGATTTGAAACTATTTCCAACCTGCGTCCAAAGATGCGGACACTCATGCTTGCCGAAACCAGCGATTCGCCCGGAACTTACAACATTCTGGCGCGCGGTCTCATGCCTGTGAATTGAATTGCATTGAATTGCGCTGAAAAACTGAATATGACTGAAATTCATGGTGACTCCTGCCCAGGGAAAATTCGAATTGTTGATGCAGGGAATTGAAAAGTTTCTTGCGTCGGAAGGCTTTCACCGTTCGGGAAAGGGTTTTATTAATAGCATGCCTGACGGCAAAGTTCGGTGGAATATTGAATCGCAGAGAACCCGGTACACCACGTCTGAATGGACAAAATTTACTTTTTCGGTTTATGCAGAATGGAAGCATCGCCAGCTCCGAAGCGAAGATTGGGAGCCGAAAAGTACGTGGTATGGCATCGTTGGTAATCGGATCGGTTATTTGATGCCCAAAAAAGAAGATACTTGGTGGGAACTCGACGCGGGGACATCCATAGATTTTTTGAGCGACCAAAT
>DASRBR010000239.1:0-3815 GCA_035653495.1 Verrucomicrobiia bacterium | reverse complement strand
TCAACATGGGCTCACGCAGCATCGCAATTGGTGGCCGGAGCTTTACCTTGATGCGTGCAAGCATTGGGGGAGCGAGCCGGACCCGAAAGTGCTTGCATACTCAACTTCCTATCAGACCGTGCGGGCCGATTTGAAGAACCTCGTTGGTTCGGCATGATGTTTGCTCGTACTTTCTCAACGCAAGTTTGATAAAATCGGTTTGTAAGACCAGGGCTTACCAGGGTTGTAGGAGAGTTGTCTTACATGGCTGAATGTCATGGATTTGCAGAAAAAAAATTATGAAAAATTTGAATTAAATTTTGGCAAAAACGTCTATTACAGCAAACCTACTAGTTCTAATGCAGAAACAATCGTTTTTTAACAATTGCGTTGCCGTACGTGCCCTGCGGGTGTTGCTGTCAATTATTGTAATTTTTTCTCCAATTGTCCTTTCTGCGGCTGAACTTGCGACGAGGGTGCAAGTGCCGGCAAATTCCGGCAGCCAGGAAATCCAGGACGCGCTCGATCACCTTCCGAGCGCTGGCGGCGAAGTCCTTCTCCCCGCCGGCAGATATAGGATCACCAATCCAATCATTATACGTCGCGACAATGAAAGCCTGCATGGCGCGGGCAATTCGACCATCCTTCAACTCGTGGACGGCGCGGATTGCCCTGTGGTGATCCTCGGCGCACCGTTCGTGAAAGGCCATTTTCCGGCGCACGTGCGTTTGTCCAACGTTTTCATCGACGGCAATCGCTCGCATCAAAAATTTGAGACATGGAAATCGGCTCCCGACGGCGCGCTGCTCAACAACAACGGCGTCATCGCCTGGGGCGTGAAGGATGCGGTGATCGAAAATGTCACCTGTTGCCGTTGCCGTTCCGGCGGATTGGTGACAGCCCACGGGGTGAGATTGCTGACCGTGCGGGACTTTGATGCTTTCGACAATCAATACGACGGGCTTGCCTGTTACCAGACCCAGGACAGCCAGTTCATCAAGTTGTACCTCCACGACAATCTTTGTGCCGGCATTTCACTGGACCTTGATTTCAACCACAACGTTCTTCGCGATGCGCAGCTCACGAACAATGATTTGGGCATCTTCATGCGCGATTCGCACGATAATGTTTTTCAATCGCTGTCCATCCGCCACAGCCATAATCACGGCGTTTTCATGGCGCAGGCCGGCGACCAGACTTCCAAGGGCTGGGTGATGGTCCCGGGCACGCAATGCACGGGCAACACTTTCAATGGATTGATCGTGACCGATTGCGGCGGAAAAGCCGTGCTCGTGAACGACAATTCCTGCACGAACAACACCGTCATCGCCGCCAGGTTCAAGGGCAATGCCAAGGGCGACCTCGTCCAGGCAACACCGCACCTCATCACGATGCTCGGCGTGCCCTGAGCCTTCCCGTAGTTCCCGAATCCTCGAGTCGAGCTACGGATTGAACTCGGAATAATTCCGAAAATTCACTGGTGATTAGACGTCAAACGTGGCTGGATTGATTCTTGACGAGGAAGGAGTTTCTACTGCGTAAGCTGCACTGAAAGCCGGTAAAATGTTGGCACGAGCGGGGCATTGGTGGAGGTGATGAGCCCGTCTCCGGAATCGTCCGTTGTCACCGGCAGATTCGTTAATGCCTGCCAAACCGGGTGCGCGGGATTGGTTGTGCTTTGCAATTGATAAGTGCGCCCGCCTTCCCACGGGTAAAACATCGCCTGAAAACCATTGTTAAACTGATACAAGCTGAAATCCAGCGTGGTATCAGGATCATCGGGCGCAATGCCGAGGATGTAATCATTTAAAACAGTGTAGCCGTTGGCCGCGATGGTCGAACCATCAACAGCATTGGTGCCGAAATAATAATTCGCCCACCACGCCGGAACGCTGCCATTGACAGGTTGGTCCTGGCCAGGCGTATAGACCCATTGGACCGCGTCGGAAATGACGATTTTGTTCGATTCGCCGGTGTAATTGCCAAGCCGCACAAAACCGTTGGTGCCCGCCAGCATATTGACGTTGCTCGCGAGCAACATCCATTTGCCGCTTTTCAGCGTCTCGTTCACGTACGTTGAAACGAAACCGCCATTGTATGACGCCGTCATCGGCGCAATTTTGGAGCGGTTCGCGCCTTCGGAATACCAAAAATAAACGTCATATTGCGCCGGGGTGAGAATGAGCGGACGAAACGTGGCCGAGGCCTGCGGCGCGGCGGGTGCGACAGACGCAAAGTAGTAAGTCGGACTATAACGGTCCGGCGCTGACGAATCGCCCACCCATACGCCGGAATAGGAAGCGTGGATACTTTCGACGATGATGTTTGTCGCGGTGACGAAAAAGTTGGTGGCGATGGCTTCGTTGCCGTCTTCATCATACGAAATCACATCGAAATAGTAAGTTTGACCGGGAATCAAGCCGGTCAAAAGCGCGATGTGATTTGTGACCAGGTCTCCATCGTAGGTGTAGCCGACTTCGTAATTCGTCGTCAGTCCGTAATCCACTTCTCCGTCGGAAGGGGCGTCGGTGTTCCAGGTGACGATCGCACTGCTGGGACGCGGTTGAACGGCAAGGTCCGTGATGGAACCATTGACGGTCAAATTAGCATTGGAACTCGTTACCGAAGAATAGGCATTGGAGAGCACGATGGAATAAAGGCCCGCATCGCCCAACTGCACATCGGTGAGGGTGAGCGAAGCGTTCGTAGCGTCGGGAATGATCGAGCCATCGACCATCCATTGGTAAGTGGTGGGATTGTTCGTGCCGACATTGGTGACCGTGAGCGAAAAAGTCACTTGTTGGCCTTGCGTCACTGTTTGGTCCAATGGTTGTGAAAGAATGTTCGGTTTGCAGACCAGGGACATGAAATGCGGCCAGTTCCAATACGGGCCGGGATCGGTGTGATTGTTGCAAGTGGTGTCGATCTGGGGCCAATTGGTCGCCATCCAGTTCGTCCATGCCGGGTTTTCCCATTCGTCATGGCCGATGATATGATTGCGGTCCATCGGGATGGGTGGCGTATTGGCATTGGGTCCGTTGCAAAGATGCTGCTGCAATGCGGCCGAAGCTTCATACATCGTCTCCGAATACCATGCGGGACTGTCCACGAAACCTTCATGTTCCGTGCCGAACATCCACGGGTTCCAACAAGACACGTGCCATGCCCAATATTGTTCACGCACCATTTGGGTGATTTGGCCGGCGGGTGCGTCGTTGGGATTATTTTCGCGGTGGCCCATCTTGTCAGAACCGTTCTGGAGGCTGTTCACGCAGTAATAAACGCTGGCGTCTGTGTTCGATTGCTGGAAATAGGAGAGGGTGGATTCATAGTAACCTTCCATGTCATGGATGATGCAGAAATAGTGGCCGGCACCGGAAGTGTACCAATGCCCGGGATAAGCCTGGTTCCAGAGGGCGTTGGTATAATCGGGCGGAGGAGGTAGTGGTTGCGCCTCCGTGTTAAGAGTGAGCGCAAAAACGAAAGTTAGGAGCATTAAGGGCAAACAAGCTTTGCCCACAACGCGCACGCGCAGGTTGTCTGGGTTGGACATAGCACTCTGATTGGAATGACAGGGACTCTGCCACAAATGAATTTGCGTGGCGAGCTTTTAATTCGCTGTAAATTCGCCGCGCACTTCTGCACTTTGGCCGGACTAGTTTCCGACTCGCGCGGGCAGGGAAATAGCGCGCCACTTTTTCAGTAGCACGCTAAAAACCGCGTTTTTGAGTCTCTGCTACGCTTCGACGTTGGCGATCTGCGGACTGCGGTGTGCGCGGATCGCGGCGCGTGAAGGCTGGCCAGACAATGCGCCTGGCAAATGGTTTCCACGGCTC